>VBOC01000042.1:11128-12341 GCA_005877655.1 Ignavibacteria bacterium | reverse complement strand
AGACGACGCTGTTCTCAAGAAGTGACGTCGGCGGGATTCTTCCCATGATTCTCTATTACCTCCGCATCCGGAAAGAACATCCGCCTGTCAAGAAGTACAACGCGCTTCAGAAACTTGCCTATTCCACCGTTCCCCTTTTCGCGGCGGGCGCCGTCGCGAGCGGCATCGCGATCTACTGGCCGGTCCAGTTCAGCGCAGTTACTTCGTTCTTCGGTGGATACGACACCGCACGGGTCTGGCATTTCATCTTCATGGCCGCCCTCGTTCTTTTCTTCGGGGGACACATTCTCATGGTTGTTATCGCCGGTTGGAGCAATTTCGTGTCGATGATAACGGGGTGGAAGAGGATCGCTCGGCCGTCGGGAGTTCCGATCAAAGCCGGTCGGACCGACGTTCCCCCGTTGCCTCCAGTGGACATCGAACAACCCCGGTAGGACTCAGGCTGAGGCCCCGAAATTACGAAAGCCGGCCCCTTCCGAACGCTCTGGGCGGGCCGGCTTTCCGGTGAATAGCCCGGTCAATTTATTTCAAGAAGAGCATCTTCCGGGTAATTGTGTAAAGCGCGCTTTGTTGATCGTTGTCATCACTCGGTATGCCCGTGGCCGAGAGACGATAGAAATAGGCGCCTGAAGCAATATTCCGGGCGTCGAATGTGAACTCCTGATAGCCATCCTCCAGCTGTTGATTATCGGCAAGGGTGGCAATCTCCTGTCCCAGCATATTATAGATTTTCAGCGTGACCATGGACGGCTGGGGAAGGTCAAACTGTATCGTTGTCGAAGGATTGAATGGATTGGGGAAGTTTTGATACAGTTGATAGTCGAGAGGCGATTCCGTCAGCCCTGCGTTCACCCGGTCCAACGTCGCGGGGACGATTCCCGGATTGGCACGGAGACAGGAGACACTCCCCAATTGACGAGTCCCTTTGAGGACAAGGGATGTGCCGAAACTGGTCGTGTCCATCGGTCCCTCAAATGCGGCATTGATATTCGCGATGGCCGAGTCGAGGCTCTTGAACACTTGCGGGGATGGGTAGAGATGCACGCTGGACTGATAATACCCGGAAAGCGCACTGTCGGCAAAGCCGACGAGCTCTTTGACCATCCTCCCGTTCGTCGGGTTGGTCGTCCCGTCGTCATAGACGAGCTCGCCCAAGCCGACCGGAGTAATACCCAACATGCTCGCCACGATATTCAACTTCAGAGCCACAAGA
>VBOC01000042.1:3946-11051 GCA_005877655.1 Ignavibacteria bacterium | reverse complement strand
TGTAAAGGCGTAATGGCCTTCTTGTCATAGAGCGACTTCAGGACATCCGTATACTTCTTCTGAAGCACCCACCCATACGATTTCGCGCTGTCGGAATGGACTTTCCCCACGAGTAAACCGCCGGTCGATGCGAATCCGGAGGCATTGTACGCCTCGAACAGGGCATTCACCCGATCCGGCATCGGCAAGCGCAAGATGTTGGAAGCCAGGGTCACATTCCCTTTGGTCGAGTGCGGCACAGTGGCCCATTCATACGTGGCCTTCATCAAGCTGCCTTTGAATCCGCGGCCGGTGAAATGGACCGTCGATCCGCTGTTGATGGGGAATGTTGTCACGAGCTTGGAATTGGACCACACGCCGACCGTATCCGGCCCCTTCACGGCAATGCCCGTCGAAAGGACGGAGAATTTCAGCGTAACTGACACACTCTGCGGGGCAATGAGATCGAATGAGAAGTCGACGAACTTGGGCTTACGCTTTACGGGCTTACCGAGCTTGCCTGCGTAGTCTTTATCGAGCGCAAGACTGTCCTCTCGAAAACTTCTGAAGTATTCGCTGTAAACAGGCGGCGCATTGACGAAATCGAGCGCGCCCTGCTGGCCTCCTGCGAGGGCAATCGCCACAGCATTCGTACCGGGGCTCGCCGCCGGCGTCCCGTCGGCTACATACCCCAGATGGAGCCAATTGAGACTGTCTGCCTCCGTCGCGTAATAGGTGCCGTCGCCGAGGCTGGCGTTCGCGATGGCAGTGGCATCTCCCTGATAAACCAGCGGACCGCCGGCGCTATTCTTGTGGATTTCAAGATGCCATTGTTTTGCAACGCGGTCCCCGGCGGTGGCAAAATTGCCGTCGTTGTCCTGGAAGGATGAAACTGACAACGAGTTCGGTTTGAAATTGATGAAGGTTATTGTGGTTACTGGGATAGTCGAGAGAGTGACCGTATCCTGCAATGTCTTGTTTCCGTTGATGCGATGCCAGGAACTTCCGCTGTCTCCCTCAGTGGCGATATACACACCCGCACCAAGTCCCCCCACGATGAGACTGCTTCCGTCTCCTCCTGCAACGAGATTGGCGGGCGCAACGCTCCCTGCATACAATGCAAGGTGCCAGACTTTCGGGGTTTGATCTCCTAAGGTCAGGGTGTCCCCGTCGGTATCTTGTCTTTTTTGCACGATAATTTCGAGCACTCCGCGCCCCACAAGTGTCACCGAATCGGGACTTGTCGGTGCATCGTGCGTGAAATAGATCTTCCCGGTATCTGCGACGGTTGCATTCGGAGAATAGGAGATAAGGAATTTCTTGTTTCCACCGCCGGGGATGCTGTCGGCCGTCGGGGTGACGATGAATTTAGGGTTGTTGGATGTTGCCGATGAGACATGCACAGTACCTGCGCCGGGATTGGAGGCGATCACGCTATCCATGCGAGTCGAACCGAGAAGCACGCTCCCGAAATTCAGGGAATTCGGAGCTACCTGGAACTGGATCGGAGGATCGACGGTCAAGTTGAAGGGGGTGCTGGCCGAATCGGCTCCATCAAACACCGTAACGGTAATGGTAGCCGAACCGGTTTGATTCGTCCCGGGAGTAATTGAGATCGTTCGGGATGTATCCGTTCCGCCCAGAGCAATATTGCCGTTCGGGACAATGGTCTGATTACTCGACCAGGCCGTCACAAGCAGAGCGGTGGGGGGTTGCTCGAGATCGTGAATCACAAAGGGAAGCGGGCCGACCGAATTATTTTCGATCGTGCTCTGGCTTGATATACTGCTGATTGTCGGAGGAACATTAATGTAGTAAAATCCGTCTCCGAAGGAACTATATGCTTGACCGTAGCTGGCATCTGCATTTGCATCAAAGAAATCCAGGTGGGGGGTGGTGTTGTTAATGGTGAATCTGAAATTTACCCGATAATGCAAGCCGGGCGTTACCGTAACAACGGCTCCGACATTCGCGGGAAGCCCGATACCAGGGGCAGCTGTGAGAGCGATCGGACTCCCGGTGGTGGAATCTGTAACGGTCATGACGAACTGGGTCGATACGGCAATTGGGGCGTGGCTGATTTTTTGATAGTAGCTTGAGGTGCCTGTCCATTCCACGACCCCGTTCAGGAGGTTGGACGAGCCGCTCGAGTACTGCAGCGTCTCCGCCGATGTGAAGACAGCCCCATCCATCGACAGCCGCACATCCCCGTTCACCGGCCCCCAGTAGACGGTGGTGTGGCTCGAGAGCTCGACGCCGGATAAATACCAATCCTTTCCGGAAGCTCTTCCCAACAATCCATCGTTGGGAGAACCTGACATGCTAAAGTTCGCTCCAAGGGGGGGAGGATAGACAGGACCCACGAGCGTCGAGGTGACTGCACCTGCGCCGGAAGTAATTCGGACCGATGTTTGGCGCGCGGCCTGAACCTGAATCTTGCCGGACAAGTCGCGCTGCGCAAGTGAATCTTGTGCAACAACGAGAGAGAAAAGGAAGATGAACAAAGCGGTGGGAAGACGTTTCATAAGTTTCTCCGATCGTCGGCGTCACGCCGACTCTGGTATCAATGAACCATCGAGTGGATTGGCGATGGGGCGCAGATCACGTGAGCCGCCCGCCCGGATTCGAGCGAAGCAGAGCAGGTATGATCAACTGTCGTTGGAGTGGTTAATGAATGATTGGGTTAGGGATGAAACCCTCGCTAGCAGAGGGCACCTCTCCTCATCCCCCGAGATGAGAACCTACCCCTCAATTGAACATAACGTGGGTAAATCTACTATTAAGCCGGACGAAAGTCAATGGCGACCGCATTTTCTCAAAAGTGTTGTGAAACAGCCTGTATTTGCAGGGTTTGCGTCGTTTTCCCCGCCGGGGCCGCTGTATTCGCAGGTCCGCGGATCTGTCCCTATCGGAGCAAGATCATCTTTTCAACGCTGTGGAAAACGGTCCGTTTACCATCGATCCCCTGTGCGTTTAGTCGATAAAAGTAAATCCCGCTTGCGAGGCGTGCCGCATTAAACGGAATGGCATATCTTCCCGGCTGATGAACAGCGCCCCCTACGAGATCGGCCACTTCCGCTCCAAGGATGTTGTACACCTTGAGCGTCACAACCGATGCTTGCGGCAGATCGAATCGAAGCGTTGTTGAAGGGTTAAAGGGATTCGGATAGTTCTTGTACAATGCATAGACTAACGGAACCGAACCGTTTGTTCCTTTTACGGAGGTGAGAGTGCCCCTACCGGCCACGGTGAGAATGAACGGAGAATCAAACGCATCACTCGTAAAGACGATCCGGCTCGAGATGCTGTCTTCCGAAGTCGGCCGGAAGGTGATGTAGAATTTTTCTCCCGAGGAAGGGGGAATAGTTCCTGATCCCGGGCTCACCGTAAACTGTGAGCTATCGGATGCAATCGAAGAAATATAGAGCGGAGCACCGCCTGAATTCAGAACAAAAATGCTGCCAATTGCCTGAGAACCGACGTGCACAACGCCGAAATCAGCAAATTGCGTAGATGAATAGAATAACGGCTCGGAACGGATGACCGTCAATCCGAAGGGCTGGGAAATATTTCCGCCCTGCGCGAGTATGTCGCTTTGGTTATTTGCGACCGCGAGGTTTCCGTTCGGAAGGACGTCGAGGCCCGTGGGAACTTTCAGCGTCTCAGATGGATCGATCAGGGTCTGGTCGCCGGTCTTCTTGTCGATTCTCATGAGATAGTCCTGCGGTGCGCCGGCAAAGCTGGCAGCATCGCTCACAAAGATTCTATCGCTGTCATCGATCGCAATCCCGACAGGCAGCGCAAGATTCCCGCCCCTGGAAAGCACGGACTGGGCTCCCGTCACGGGATTAATTTTGACAATCTTGCTCGGCTGTCCGAAGAACGCAGAAGCGTCGCCCGCCAGGATATCGCCATTCCTGTCGACTGCGACACCGACGGCCAGGTTAATGCTGTCGCCCGAGGAGACAACCGACACCGCGCCCGTGACGCGGTCGATTCGCTTGATACCCGCGGTCCCGTCTGCGACAAGAAGGTTGCCGTTATGCTCCCGGGCCATCGAAGGCGGTCCGAGAGGTTGTTGCGTGAAACTCGTCCCCGGGGCAAGTTGGGTCTGGGCACCGGTCAGAGGCTCGATCTTAATAATGCCCGTTTTCCCATCGAGGACGAAAATCTCTCCATTCGGCTCCACAACGACGTCGCGCGGACTTTTCAGACTGTCACCCGAGGAGATCACAGCCTGGCTGCCGTTCAAGGGATCAACGAGTATCACTGAGTAGGCGCGATCATCGGTGAGAAGAATCCGTCCGGTAAGTAGAGCCGGGCGGATTGTTACCGTGAATAGACCGTCCACCGATTTCACCCCGCCGGCCCTCGCCCTGAACTTGAACGTATCGACGCCAAAAATATGAGATTGCGGAGTGTACCGAAACCTTCCATTCGCGGAGTCAAGAATCACCGCAGTGCCTTTCTGACCGTTCGCGGTGATCGAAAAATAGAGGGACTGGGGAGGCACGTTCGGATCTCTCGCATGCAGAGTATCCTCAAACGACGAATCCTCCGGAGTGACCGCGTGCCCGTTTATCACGTTCGGGGGAAACTGCGCGATCGTGACCGTTACCTTTCCGGGATTTACGGCATACAGGGCTCCGTCGTACACCTGGAAGATGATCGAGTCCGTTCCGGTTATACCCGAGTCGGGAACGTACGTAAAGTCGCCTGTCGATATGCTGTCGAGTGTTGCGGTTCCGAGCTTTCCATTCGCGACAATACTGAAAATTCTGATCGAGGAATCCGGCGATATTCCAGGAAACCTTGCCTTGAGAGTGGCGCCGAGACCCAGCAAGTACGTCGTGTCGTATGCAACCGGGGGATCGTGGATGTCGGTCGTACTGATATTAAAGTGAAACAGCGTAAAGCCATTGTCTGATGAGATACCGCCATCGGCATCCCTGACACCGAAGGTGAAAAAGTCCGATGTCGTTTCTGAGCCATCCTGCTTAAACTTGACGCGGTTATTATTGATGTCATCCTGAGTGAACGTTCCTCCCCATGTAAGCGGCGCCTTGTTCAGGAGGACGGCACCATGCATAGCCAGCTGCCCGCTGGAGCTGTCAGGGCCAATCGTGTAGGTGACTTGATCAGGGGGATTATCGGTATCGATTGCATGAAGCAGGCTTGTCGTAATTGTTCCGAGACCGTCCTCGAGAATGTCAAGGGGAACATTATAGTCCAGGAACGGCGGACTGTTCACCTTGACTGTGAACGTATCGCTTGCCGTAAGAACTCCGTTTGAGACGGTGATGATGATGCTGTCCGTGCCTGTTCTGTGGAGGCCGGGTGCAATCGTGACCGTGCGGTTGGCTCCGCCGCCTCCGAAGGTGATGTTCGGGATCGGAATGAGGATTGTATCGGAGGATGATCCGGAAAGCGTCAACGAATCGGGGCTGATCAACGGATCTCCCACGGTGAAGGCGATCGGACCGAGGATGCTGTCTCTTTGCGTTACTTGATTTGCGATCGGGCTGATCGTCGGCGGGAGGATGGGTGGCGAAGAGAGCGTTACAGCGGGAATAACGAAAAGGCCTGCCAGGATCAGGATGAAACAAAAGGGTACACTTCGATGCATGCTACCTCCACGATTGAGAAAAACGACATTGTGGATTGACGAGCCGACCAGGAAAGTACTGCGGGGACAATATAAAGGATACTCTTTGTAATGTCAATGCTCCCAGCCAGCTACCGGCACGTTTCGTGCAAAAAATCGCGCATTCCGGGAGGCCCCTTCTCCCGACTAAGACGAGCCGATCTGACGAATGAAAAGGCATAAATTCGAGTAATATGCCCGTCGTGACAACCCAAAGGCAGGAAGGATAAGGGGAGGATCGCGTATTCCAGGGCCGGTCAGCCCCGTATCAGATACTGAAGCTTGACAAAGTACTGTGTCGCCGCCTTTTGAATTCCGAACGGCTCGCCGAAGTCCGACAGGGTGTACGTCGAACCCGCATAGAAGATGGTGTACGGGCTGAGCTTGTAGCTCAGGAGCGGGTAAAGGTTTATCTCCCTGCTGAATTCATCATACTGCCCGATCACGCGCAGGAACATCTCCCTTGAAAATTGATAAATGCCCGTTGTCCTCGCGATGTATCCGTCGTAGAACAGATCCCCGGTGGCAACGCTCGATAAGTTTGCCCGGGAAAAGGAGAGATCGACCTCCAGTTGCGCTGCGGGTCTGACCTGCGCGGTCACGCCGATATTGTGCCCGCTTCCCATCTCCGGAGAGCCGGTGCGTTTGATGAACCTTCCGAATGAGCCGTTGAAAAATAGCGAGAGATAGGTTGAGGGACGGGTGCTAATCGATAGCTGCGTCCGGTTGATATTGTCGAATTGGACGCCCTTGTACAACTCGTCGTTGACCGCAAAGTAGAGGATTGTGATGTAGGTCTGACCCTTGAGTTGGGCGAAGAGGCTGGGCATCGCCCATTTTTCCTTCCGTATCCCGTCGTAATTATAGTGAAGGCCGTTATTCAACTCGATTGTCCACTGGTCGACCACTGCCCCTGTGGGGTAAAACGTATACTGCTGATCGAGGATCGCCATACGGAGATTGTTGCCGGGCACAAATCCATCCTGCGCCTGAAACGTCGGCGACCGGTCAAAATATTGGGCGTTGATGCTATAATTTCGGGTGCTGCGTTGAACGTTCACCCGGGCAGAGGTGCCAGAAAACTGTTCCCCGTTGAATTTTGCATCGTACCCCGTACTGCCGAAGGATCTTGCACCCGAGTACACGGTGGAATCGTTTACTTCCTTCGTGTCTGAAAGGAACATTTCACCGCCGAAATAGTAATTGTCCCAAAATTTATAGGTCCAATCGAAGCCGCCCACGAAGTTGTGTGCCGTCGATGTCGTTCGTGCTGTCAGCATTCCGCCCAGGAAGGTTTCCTTCCCAAAATCGTAGCGTGCACGAGCCACATTTGAAAAGGATTCCAGGTCTGTTGCGATGTAATCGCTCGTTTCTTCCCCGGGAATAATGTAGGGAGTGTTTCGATCCGATGCCGCGAGATAGGCATAGGAAAGCGATCCGGCCTTTCCGATCACGCTGGCGGCTCCGACCGGGTTGTTAATA
>VBOC01000042.1:0-3929 GCA_005877655.1 Ignavibacteria bacterium | reverse complement strand
TCCCAGAAGGAAAAAAGGACGCTTTTCGCTGTAGAAGAGAGCAAAGTTGGAGTTGACGCTGATTTGAGTCGCGTCGGACTCGACCTGGCTGAAATCGGGATTGATCGTCGCCTCAACAGCGAAATCAGGGGCCGGTGCATACCGAACGCCCCCTCCCACCCGTCCTGTTACCCTGCCGCTCGAAAATGTAGATGCGGGGTTCGTATTGTCGCCGACAGTCCCCTTTTCCTGGCCCACAACATAGGGCAACAAATCGAGCGCGCCCGCCGACTGTACATCCCTGATTCCCTCGATGATCCCTCCCTGGCACTGAAGGCAGGGATTGTCCCTGTCGAGCGGACCCCACGACATCTGTATCCGGCTCGCCCGCGGATAGTTCCTGAGGAATTCCACAACCCAGCGTTGATCGGGCTTCGACGGGAATCGGATGCTCTTAAACGGAATTGCCATTTCCGCAGTCCATCCCGACGAATCGATCGCAGCCGCCGACTGCCAGACCGCGTCGAAGCTCGCGTCCTCGTTGGTACCCGTCCGCAGAAGGTCGCCCTGAATTCCGTACGCATTTACCACGAATTCATACGATCGCTGAAAGTCTCCGTACGTGTCAAGGATGACGAGAGCCCAATCGTCGTCCCAGAGTTTATCCCGGTCCGTAAGGTGAGCCCGCAATTCCGACAACCTCGTGTCCCTGCAATCGAAACCGAAGTAGATGAAGCGTGAGTTATAGATTATTCTTACGGTCGATCGTTGAGGAGCCGGCGTGTTGTCTCCCGGGGTCACTTCATAGTTAATCTCGATCGGTTGTGCGAGTTTCCAATTCGGGTCATCGAGTTCTCCCGACAACTCAATGTCGCGATCGATCTTGAGGGCCTCTATCTTCGGCCTGAGGGAGTCAACCCGGTCGGAGGCGGCAACGATTCCCGGGAAGAGACCGGCGGCAAGGAAAAACAAACTGATGAGTCTACGAAAGCGCATTATCTTCCGAAAAGCGGTGGCACAAGAGGTCGATTGGTTAGCCGTTCAGAATGATTCGGTGAGGGTAATGATGGATGTGCGTTGAATAAGCCGCTATATCACACTGTTACGGCAGATCTCCCGGTTTTGTTGCATGCCGGATAGGAGTGTGGGTTTTCTCGCGGCCCACGGCGGAAGGAATAGTTCTTTCTCTAGTTGCGACCCGGGGGGCTCAAATTCGGGTGGGTGCGGCCCGCGAGTCGGGGAGGGCGAAAAACGAAAGCCGGCCCGCCCCGACCGCTCCCGCTTGACCTGGACCTCTTCCTCGCCATCCCGACCTGTCCCGAGCTATATCGGAGGGCGAGGACAAGCCGGGATGGAATGGGATGAGCGCCGGTCTAACTGAGCAGGTCGGGATGAGCCGGCTCGCGCTTCAGCAAACGATCGGCTAGTTCAGCAACCCCGCCGGATTACTTTGCCATCGGGAACAGGGGTAATCCATCCGCCCGGTGACAAAAACGTTTCCCGTTGAATCCAGTGCAATTGCCATCGCCACATCGAAGCTGTATTCCCGATCTTGAACGACCGAAGTCCACAACGTATCGCCGCGGGGGCTCAATTTAATCGTTTCATAGTATGTATAGAGGTCCGCACTCGTTGCCCCGGTCATATAGATACTCCCGTCGCGCGGATCCACGGCGATCGCGGCAAACCCCGTTGAGGCAGGATTATGACCCGAAGCATATTGAACGGCCCATTCCTCATGCACTGTGTCTTGAGACGAACTATTCCCGAATCTCTGGCGGTTCTTCGATGGAGTTTGAGATAGAGTTTGAGAACGGCTATTGGGCGACGGCTGCGCTTGAGGAGAAGCTCCCCCGACCCGTCTCTGAACGGCGGGACCGGGGCCGGATTCTGGAAGTATAGAATCACCTGCAATGCGGTTGAGGTGATCTCTCAAGAACCAGAATTTTGGAGGTATCTGATTTAATAGAGTCTTGTTTCGCTCGGCCAGGGGGGAATCGTGAATCCTGATAGACCGGTTTCCGTCCTCTGATCCGAGCGCGAGGTCCCCCTCGGACGGGATGATAAGAGCAGACAATAATAAGATAATATAGGAATAGACCGGATGTCTCCTCACCGCCACCTCTTCGGGCTTCAACTGATTGTACCTCCTTCCCCGCTTTTCATCTCGGCCGCCAGACCTATCCAATAGTAGGCAAACCCGGCAGGATCCTCAATCCGGTAATCGAATGAATTTGAATTATACTGCTTTCATGGTAGGTTCCTACGGTGAATAGACTAACTTGGCGAGGGATCAGATGGTCCAAGGCCCGCAAATCCCCGGATTCGCAAGTACACGCAAGTTGCCATCTATCCCCGGAAATTTGTACATTCATGTGACCTCACTTCCGCGGCGAATATGGATCTCCCTCAGACCGGTATTCTAAGAGACACCTTCGGACGTGTCGCGAACAACCTGCGCATTTCGGTCACCGACCGGTGCAACTTCCGCTGCCGCTATTGCATGCCGGAAGAAGGCATGGTGTGGCTCGACCGGCGTGAGCTTCTGACCTACGAGGAAATTGCACGCCTCGTCCACGTTTTTGCCGGGCTTGGAATCGACAAGATCCGTCTCACGGGCGGCGAGCCGTTGATGCGGAGGGAGCTCCATATCCTGGTCGAGAAAATCGCCCGCGTTCCCGGGATTAAGGATATCGCGCTAACGACCAACGGATTCTTTCTTGCCGAGCAGGCGGTCGCGTTATACAAGGCGGGCCTGACACGCGTGACGGTCAGCCTCGACTCGCTCAATCCCAAGGTCTTCGCCACGATGGTCCGGCGCGATTATTTTCACAAAGTTTGGGCGGCGCTTGAGATGATTGAAAACCTGCCGCTGCGACCCATAAAAATCAATGTCGTGATTATCCGGGGCGTGAACGACAATGAGATCGAGAATTTTGCGCGCCTGGCAAGAACGAAGCCGTTCATCGTCCGATTCATTGAATTCATGCCGATCGGGTCAGACGATGGCTGGACGATCGATAAGGTGTTCCCTACGAAGGAGATTATCGACCGGATCAATTCCACCGGACCCGAACTCGTCCCGCTTGAAGCTCACGGCGTCCAGCCGGCCGACCGGTACAGATTCGAAGACGGGCTCGGTGAAATCGGCTTCGTCAGTTCCGTCTCGGAGCCCTTCTGTTCCACCTGCAACCGAATCCGCATCACCTCCGACGGAAAACTCCGCACGTGCCTGTTCTCCCTGCACGAAACCGATCTGAAGACGATGATGCGCGCAGGGTCCACCGAGGAGGAGCTGCGGGAGGTTATTTCGAAGGGAGTGTGGTCGAAAGAAGAAGGGCATCTCATCAATCGCCCGGGTTTCATCAGGCCCGAGCGGACGATGAGCCAGATCGGCGGATGATAAAGGCCGCCGTTCTGCCAGCGTATCCATCCTCACAATCGGTCAATGTGTCCCCGCCAATCAAGCCTTGAATCTCGCGTCCACCTCCCCGCGTACGTGGAGAGGACGGTGGGCAAGCTACTCACCTTCAACTTTCCTAATCCCTTCTCAGCATGCGAGACGTTTCTGCTAAACCCAACACCCTGCGCACGGCCAAAGCCGCCGCGATCCTGAAGGTCCGCCCCTCGACCATTGAGGCAATTAATTCGGGAAATCTGCCGAAGGCCGACCCTCTCGGAGTTGCCAGGGTCGCCGGGATCCAGGCGGCCAAGAACACCGGCCTGCTCATTCCGTATTGCCATCAGGTCCCGTTGGATCATATTCATGTGAGCATTTCGCTCGATAATTCCCGCATCACCATCACAGCCGAGGTGAAGGCGATTTGGAAAACCGGAGTGGAAATGGAAGCCCTCGTTGCCGCATCCGCGTCGGCGCTTACCTTGTACGACATGCTGAAAATCATCGATGATGAAATGGAAATAACATCAGTGCGGCTCCTCGGGAAAAC
>VBOC01000041.1:7741-11749 GCA_005877655.1 Ignavibacteria bacterium | reverse complement strand
ATAGACGATGTAAAATACATAGGAGTCGACGAACCGGAGCCGAGATAACGGCGAATCGACTGCAAGACCTTTTTGACAGCGTCGACTTTCGGTCCCCGCGTGCTGGCGATGGCGATGATCATAGATGGGGTTTGGATATCGTTGGGGGGAAGCGTTCCCGGTGAGTGGACGCTGCTGGGTTCGAACCAGCGACCCCCGCCTTGTAAGGGCGGTGCTCTGAACCAGCTGAGCTAAGCGTCCGGAAAACTATTGGAGCGGGAGACGGGGATCGAACCCGCGACGTCCAGCTTGGGAAGCTGGCATTCTACCGCTGAATTACTCCCGCAAATTGGACTGCGTCTGTAGAAGAGCTTCGATGGATTCGATCGGAACCGGCATGCTGCAAACACAAATATAACAAAAAAGTGGTATGATATTACGATTCAGGCCCTCTATCGGATTGTGAGTTAGAGTGCAACGAGTCCAAGGCTCACCAGGAGAGCCTGATCTACATCATGGAGAGTCTCCGGTGTCACCCTCCCCAAACGTCGTGTAAGGCGTTGCATATCAACGGTTCGAATCTGGTTAGTCAGTACTACCGAATCGTCTTTAAGGCCGCCCTCTGGTGCTTCGATGACCACCTCCGTGGGATAAGGAGGGAGTGCAAACTTTGAGGTGATTGCCGCGACAATGGTCAAAGGACTCGAGCGGTTACTGATATCGTTTTGGATAATGAGACCCGGTCTAGTTTTCTTGATTTCGGCGCCAATGGTGGGGTCAAGATTCACGACGTAAATCTCACCACGTCTTGGAAAGCTCATCGCTTGCGATCTTGCCACGAATCGCCATCGGCTGGAAACCACTCCTCAGCGATTTCCAGATCTCGCGCGGCTCGAGATGAGGCGCCTTCTTTAAGGCGCTTCCTAAGATTGATCAGACCGACGTACTCGATGAAATGCTTTACCGCTTCATTTATAAGACGGCTGCGGTCTCCTTTTTTCGATACCCGGTCCATAAGCTTCACAGTCTCTTTCGGCAGCGTGACGTTAATGCGTTGGTGCATGGATCTCTGGCTCCACTTGTTCCTCGGCCTCCTCCATTGTGAATATACACATTCGGAGTGTGGATGTCAAGAACGCGCAGATTTATCGCGTTGATCCTCCTTCAGTTGTGCGTGAGCTGAGCCAAGGCGAGTCCGCGCTCGATATCCAGCATCCAGGTCCGCATTGATTCGATAAATTTCGGAAATTCCTCGGGGTGACGCTGAATACTTCTGGGAAAACCCGGGAAGAGATTTCTTCGGAACCCGGCGCTGAGCTCCAATTGGATACCTCTTTTCCGAGCCAGATTTATGAAATTGCATTCATCCTCCCCCTTGAGATCTCCGGAAGCGGGATCTGCCGAATAGCCAAGTCCATTCAGATAATCAATCAGTTTCTGTGCGAGGTCCTCATTCCCGCCGCCCACTTGAGCAAACGCATCGTCGCCATCGCAACCATGCACGGCTAAGGCGACTTCTGCCTCCCGCGCCATCGCCAGGCACCGCGGCTCGTCATAGCGCGTGCTCGTTACGTGCAGCATTTTGAAACAATCCTTTTGTCTGATGCCGCTGAAAACAAAACAATCAAAGTTGTCCTTGGCAAGGGCGAGAGCGATTGGACCTGTGCACGGTTCAATACAGCCGCCGTGCGGAGCGAACACTTTGATCTTTGACGCGTGTGAAGAGTCAACCCGGATGGTATAATTCTCCCGGGCCGGGAGAGTACTCACTAATTCCGTCATGCTGGGAAAACGATCCCTGGACATCAACGACCTGAGGATTCATCGGATGGAACTGAGTTTTTCCGATCCCTGGTTATCGCTGTGCCCGATTTATTCCTCATCTTCGTAGTGAAATTCCTCCTCTTTATTTTTTTTCGGGATCGAGCCAAGCCGGTAGGTAAGTCCGATGTACAGAGCTCTCGATTCACGGGTGTTGAAGATAGTCTGGCGCAATCTTGGGATCTCGAGTTCAAAGTGGCGTTTTAGCGTCCCAAAGATATCAGAAGCACTTGCCATGAAGGACAGCTTCCCGTCCCAGAGCTCCTGCCGCAATCCGAGGTTGACGGTGTTGCTTGGAAAATACTCGCTCTGCGGTGTCAAGCGCAACGAGCTCACGTGCGAATGGACTTCCAGCTTCGTCCCCTTCGTGATGTTCAGATTCGTGGTGAGGGTGCCGCTCCAGGACATCCTCGATTGAAATCTGGCGTTTCCGATATTCGTGGCGTCAAGCTCTTCATAGAGGCCGGTCGTACTCAGGTGGCCGTTGAAGACTTCGCCTGTCGTGCGCAGGGTGGACCGGTTGAAGAGTTCCTTTACCGAACTGATCGTGTTGGTTTCACGCCGGTAAAAAAGGATCGGTTGAAGAAACACCCGCTCATACTGTATCTGGTATCCCAGCTCGAACGAGTGAAGGTATTCCGGCAGGAGGGAGGGGTTTCCAAACGAAAGGTTCTTCGGATCGCGATATTCGGGAAACGGGTTGAGATCTCTTGGGCGCGGCCGCGATGTCCGCCGGCTGTAGCTGAGTTTAAGCTCGGAGACCCTGCTCATCTTATACGCGAGATGGATGCTCGGGAAAAAGTTAAAATAACTGTTCGTCATGACGGAGTCCAGAGTGACCAAATCCGATTTCCTGTCGTCCTGCTCGACTCTCAATCCCGCGAGAAACCCGAATTTTCCCAGTGACCTTTTGTAGGTTACATAGAGAGATTGAACGGATTCGTTGAAACGGTAGCTGCTCGTCTTCGCCGGGTCCTCTACGAACCGGTTCTGGGCGGGATCAAAGTTCTCCGCATAAAAATCGAGGTTGGTGCGGCTGATGTCGGCGGAATACCCCGCCTCCAGGGCGGAGGTCCGGGAGAAGGCATTTGAGTACTCGGCTGCCACCTGGGTTTTGGAATCATGTTGAGCGATCAGCGAGTTATCGTAAGCCGTAGGAAATGTCGGGGACACATAGATATTGGTGAACCGGAAATCGTCATCTTGCGGAGATCCCGATGTGGTAAACTCCAGTCGCAGTTTATGGTCCGATCGCGAAAAGCTATGGTGGAAATTGGCCGTGAACGACCGTTCCTTGTCGAACTCATCCCCTGTGCCATTGCGATCGTACTCGGTGAGAACGACATTGCTGGAGTTCTTCAAGGTTCTGTCGGAAGAATCATTTCTCGTGAAGTTATTCTGATAGTATGTGCCGGAGAGGCCGAAGCTGTTCGTTGAATCGATGTGTAAATCCAACCCGAGCGTGAACAATTGTGTCACAGGGTGAGCAAAGGCACGAAGATCATCCGTGTAGGTCGATGAAAATGAAGTCGGAGCAGCCGGGCTTGCCACCGCCCGCTCGTCTGAGTTAATGCGATTGCGGTTGTCTCTTCTCACGCTGGCGCTGCCGTAGACATTATAATCGCCGGGGCTGTAATTGACGCGCGTATTTCCGTTGTACCGGCCATCGTTGCCGACATGGGCTGTGAGGTTTCCATGCGTTCCAAGCGGCGTATCTTTCTTTAAAACGATGTTGATAATCCCCGATTTTCCCTCGGCCCGATACCGGGCGGATGGGGTCGTGATGACCTCTATCTTTTCGATTGAACTGGCGGAGAGTTGTTCCAGGAAGGTCCCCTCCTGTTTCTCCAATAACGGGGATCTCCTTCCGTTAATCATGAGCAACACTCTTGACGATCCGCGGAGGAGTACTTCTCCATTAAGATCAATCTGGACCGAGGGAATATTCTCCAGAACGTCGCTCGCCGATTCCGCTTTGCTCAGCACATCCTGATCGACATTATAGACCATTCGATCGATCAACTGAATCATCTCCGGTTTTTCGGCGGTAACGGTTACGGCCTCCTGATTGACGGCCGTCGAGGTTAATGAAATGGTCCCGAGATTCAGATGCCTGCGCTGGGCGTCGAGGGTAAAGAGCGGAGTCGATTTCTCCTGATAGCCCACCAGTCCGCACTCGGCAAAATACTCCCCCCAGGGCACGTTCTT
>VBOC01000041.1:0-7698 GCA_005877655.1 Ignavibacteria bacterium | reverse complement strand
TGAGCAGAAGCACGTTGACATATTGCAGGGGAGCCTTCGACGAGTCGTCAACGACCACCCCTCTGACGGTTGCGGAGTTAGAGCTCTGCCCAAGAACGAGCAGGGGCGGCGAAGATATCCAGAATAGAACCCACCTAAAGATGCGGCGGAGCGGTCTGATGCTCATCCACGGAGCATCTGTTGCTCCACAACTGCACCGGGCGGGCGTTGTGGAAGAAAATCACCTTTCATTCTGCAGATCTTCCTGAGGAACGGAAAACCGGAGAGAGACGGATTTTGCGGTTGTTTCGCTGAGGCTGACGCCATAGGTGTGCTGGCCGGCAGGGACCTCGACGATGAAAGAATTTACTTTTCCAGGAACTACTTCCTTCCACTCCTGATAACTCGCGCCGACGGCTTTCGTCGTCTGCAGCGGTCTCTGGGCAAAAATCCTCGTGCCTTCCGTGAAGACGACTGAATATTTTTGCGCCCCTTTCATTTTCTCGTCGTAATTCAGCCTGGTGCTGATCTGGACCCTTGTCGGCCCGACAACCCGGAATTTCACGGGGCGGTCGGCGGTTGAGACAAAATAGGCAACGCTGTTTTCGGCGATCGCGACCGTGACTATCCTGTCGTATGAAAGCGGTTCGATGGCAACGAGTCTACTCCTGCCCTTCGTCGGTTGAAATGTCAGTTTGACCGCCGCATCAAACGGCGTGTCCTCGAGTGAGAGTTCGTACATAAACGATCCCTCCGGCACGCTCAACGAAAACTTGCGGCTCTTGCCGGGCACATCGCCGGACCCCCGGAACACCGCCTCCGACGCGTCGGTTTGCGTCGAGTGAGCGGTGATCGTGTTCTTTCCTTCCTTGATGAGGATGGTGTATTTTCGAACGTCCGAGGTTCCCCCCGGCAATTTCAAGCGGCTCATGACCGTCAGTTTTCCCGGGCCGTCGACATCAAGTTTGATCGGCTCGAGGCGTGACAGGAGGTAATATTCCTTCTCTTTGCCATCGATGAGCAGAATAACTGTTTGTCAATGTCGAGCGACCCCCTGCGCGGAGGAGATTTGGAGAGAGAAGGGAAAGGATGATCAGAAGGGGAATGCAGTTCATCAGGCAGCTCAAACCTCCATATGGGGCACGTGGGCCGGCTTTCGCTTAAACAAATAGTGTTTGACGTCGATGCGGATGACGGCAAAGACCACGACCGCCAGGATCACGGTCAACATGATTGTGCTCGAGACAGAATACCGGTCTTTGAAGAAGAGGGAGCCTTCACCAAGCTCGGGCGCCTTTTCAGTGACCTCGACAGGGAGATTGTACTTCAGCGCCACCTTCTCGACCTCGAGCAGGTTAATCACAGGGAGACCCTGCTCTGCGAAGAGGTTGATGACCCCTCGCATCGGAAAATTCTTCACAGCAAGGTGCTGGGTGAGACCCGGCGGGATCAACCGGGCGTTGGCCGTGCCTCCGAGAGAGGCGCTGCCGCCGCCGATGTTGACGTAGCAGGCGATCGGCTTGCCGTTGGCGGCGGCTCCGTACAACTCGATTCTCTTCGCGATGCTTGCCTGCAGCGTCGGTTCATCGATAAACTTTATGTGGTTGCGCTCAATTGCCGCCTTAATGAGGTCGCGGCCCTCGGGCGAAAGGCCCCGCCCGTTGTCCGACGGCCCTCCGATGGAAGCTGCCAGTGAATTGAGCTTCAGGATGCCCCTTTCATTGAGCACGCGTTCCATATCGAGCCAGGTCAGGCTCGGCAGATTCGCACCCCAATCCGAGGCGCCGACCGAGGTGACGATGATCGGAGTCAGTTCCAGGGCGTCGCATGCCGCCAGGAAAGCGATGTTCCACCCCGGCAGGGAGCCGGTCATGCCGGCGGCGACAACCGAGCCTTTTTTCACCTTTGCCTTCAGGAGCATGTCAACGAACGCGGCCCCGTAGTTCGGATTGGTCGCAAGGATCTTTGCATTCACCATCCCGCGGTCTGAAGTGATCGGAGTCCGTTCCTGCCCGATCAATCCCGTTCGATACGGGTCGTTCTGGACATCAATCGGAATCCCGAGCACGCGGGAATATTCCTTGATAGCCTGCGCAGCGAGAAGAGCGGTCTTCGCCGCCTGGAGCTTCTTGTCGTAGAACGGCTGGCGCTCCGGCGATGCGGTCTTTTCCGCGATGACGAAAATAATCATGGCGAAGACGGCCAGTCCGATCAGCGTGACGTTGGTCGGTTTTCCTTCATTCAGCTTCATATCACCCAATCCTCGATGCTGAACACCTCTCCGCCGGTCGTAATCATCAGGATCAGCCGTATGAAAATTGCGGCAATGATCATCGTTGTGATTGTCTTGACGACGCCCTGCCTCTCCATCCAATTCGCGATAAGTCCGGGTATGATGAGGCCGATGGTCTGGAGTTCCAGGGTGGTCGCGTTCGTCTGAATGATGAGCAGTTCCCGCGAGAGCCAACCGAACAGAAATCCGGTCAGTATCACCATCACAACGCGGCGCCGGCCGTAGATGAACATGTAGTTGGAAAGGTATTTCATCGTCAGGAACGTGAGGAGGCTTACGAGCACAGTGCCGACGATCCTCAACGGATGATGGATCATCAGGGCCACATAACCGGGCACGACCATGCCTCCGGCCGCAAGGCCGAGCGTTTCGGTGAAGATCAGACTCAAAACGAGCCCGATTCCAACCGACTGGATGATGATCTCGCGGGCCGCCTGAGTATGCATATTCTTTCCCTCTATTGGCGAAGTAGGCGACAATTTCCTCGCCGAAGCCGACGATATTCCCGATCCCGATGACAAGCGAATGAGAGTCCGATTTGGAGAGCACGTGCTCGAAGACATCTTCCGGCGTTGCGTCCACCAGATTCGAAATCATCGTGGCGGGGAGCCCCAGGGCGATCGCTCGATGCTCCAGCGGCAGCGTGAGCTCGCCGGCGAGAATAAAATGATCCGCGGGAATATCGCGGGCTATCATGTCGGCCAGGCTTTCAGTCCGCTGGATCCTGTCTTTGCGGCAGTTGACGATCACGATGATTCTCTTCCCCGGCGTCATGAACGGCTTGAGCAGTTGCCAGATTACGTAGATTCTCAACACGCCGGGATCGGGAACCGCGCGCTGCATGCCCCGGAGCGCGTCGGTTTCGGATACGCCCAGATGTTTGCACACGGCGAGGGCGATTGCAACGTTGTCTCTGTGCTCGATGTACGCAAACCCTTTCATCATCCCGTCTGCGACACCCTCGCTCGTCACGAGACGAATCTGCGTCTTCCGCCGCTCGCCGACCTCCCGGAAGATGTCGAGGAACTTCTGCTCGCACGTGAAGAGCGTTCCATTGTACGGGATCGTATTCGAGAGGGAATAGGCGACATCGGTGAGCGTCGGTCCCATCTCATCCAGATGGTCTGCTCGGACATTGGTTATGACCCCGACGGTGGAGCGGATCATCTGCTCTTCGGTCAGTTGCTGGTTGGCGGGAAGGACGGCCATGCATTCGGCGACCAGAGCGTCTGCCCCAAGATCGAGTGCCCGCCGGGCTACCCTAAGCTGCTCAATGATATTCGGCTTTCCGATCCGCTGGATGTGCACCTGTTTACCGGACGGCAGGATGTAGCACGGCATCGTGCCCGTCGTTTTCCCCAGCGTCTTGATCCCCCCTCCCTGTAATCCGCCCGTAATGAGCCTCGTGACGGATGACTTCCCCCGAGTGCCGTTGACGTGGATGCGATGCGCGATCTGTCGGACGGCACGACCGTGGCGCCGGTACTCGCGGGCACCGAAGAAGATAAGGAGAGCGATAACCGCGGCGATGAGGATCATTACTCGGATAGGTCAGCGGGCATCAGGAAACCTGTCCGAATGCTCGATAAGGAGTTCTGTCCTCATCGTACCAGGAACATTTTTCTTGTTTCGTGATAGATGCGGGCAGGGTCCGCGGGATTCACAACTTCGAGCCGATAGTAGTAAACGCCGCTGCTTGCCGCCGTTGCATCCCACTGTACAGCGTAAAATCCGGCAGCTTCCCCTCCGCTTGCAAGCTCTTTCACCTGTCTCCCCAGAATGTCATAGAGCACGAGTTTCACGACGGCGGAGAACGGAACACCATATTCGATCGTTGTGGTGGGATTGAATGGATTAGGGAAGTTCTGACCGAGCACCACGCTACGAGGGAGCATGTCGCCCGCTTTCCCGTTCATTACAGGAATAAGCACGGCAGAGGTGACCGGCGAATTCAATCGAATGTCGACGGAGCCTCTCCTCTGCAAGACGTAGCTCGATGAGTGCTCGCCGTTCTTCAGAATGAAACTCAGCGACTCGTTCGGCTCCTTGAGATCCCAACCGAGTGTTAGATCGTTGACATCCGTGGAAATCCGGACGGGAAGCGCCCGACCCATACCGTTTCCTCCGATGAATACCGCTTCACTCTGAGTTGCCGGGAATCTCACGTCGAAACTCCCTTCCGGGGGGATCGGCGGGAGCTCGAATTGTCTATTGCGTTCAGCAGATGAAGCGCCGGAAAACAAATAAAGCTTTCTGACGATTCCCGAGGGCTGTCGGAAACTGAGAGTTCCCAGGGGTTGCCCCTCCGATTCCTGCGAGGAATTCATGACATTCGACGGGACTAATGGGAGCGATGCCGGGCCTGAACTGAGGAGCACCTTTCCACTCTGATCCACTTTCAACCAATAGGCCCTTCCAGGTTTGATCGAATCGGCAATAATGTATCCGCTGCTGTAGCCAAACTCGCGCGACATCAGCGCCACGGGCGGAATCGGCGTTACCGAACCAGCCGGAAAAGCGTGAGAGACCGAACCGATCATGTTCCAACCCGTAGCCACGTTCAGCGTCTCACGGTCGACGGTGCCGCCGCCAAGATCGACGCTTTGCGCAGACGCAAATTTCAGCCAATAGCCGACTCCGAGCTGCAGCGTATCCTTTATGATATATGAACCGGCATAGGCGAAAGCCGGTGAAATTGCTTGAGGAAAGAGGGCGGTCTTTCGCGAATCGCTCGCCCTCACCGGTAGAGAAAGAAGATTCCAGCCGTTCTGAACCGTAAGGGAGACCACTGTAGAGGCGCCGGGATCGAGGACCTGAATCATCACCTGTTGACTGTCGGAGAGCGAACCGTCGGATGCATGAAAGGTGACCAGGTAGCTGCCGATTTGACCCATCGTGGGAGTCCATCTGAACAAGCCGCGGCCGTTCAGACTATCGACGAACGACGCACCGCTGGGAAGAGTTGTCGCCGATAACGATGGAATTGTAAGATCCGGATCGGAGGCAGAAACAATAAACTGTAACTGATTCCCGGCGAGCACCGATTTGTTGCCGATTTGCGCCAGAGATGGGGGGTGGTTCACAAACCCGTATGTGGCATGGTATACCCCCTGCCCCTGGCTTCCTGCAAAAATGTTGAGGGAGTTTGATTGGTCGCTTTCAAGTGCATAGATCGTTGGGTTGGTCAGCCCGTTATTCATCGGGAGCCAATGCCCCCCGCTGTCTGCGCTCACGAAAACTCCGTCGCCAAACGAGGCGGCGAAAAATGTCTTATGATCAGCCGGGTGTATGAGAATGCTGCGCACAGAATGTGTAGTCGGAAGCTGGGAATGCAGGAGCCAGGATGCTCCGCCGTTCGTGCTTTTGTACACCCTTCCGCTGTCGGCCCCCGCATACACGGTGGAGGAGGCATTGTAGTCGATGGTCACCGATCGGATGAATACATCCTGCACGAGGAACCCGTTCGCGTTCGTATAGTTCGTCCAGTTGTTCCCCGCATCGGTCGTCTTGAACAGATAGAGCGAATCTGTGCCGACATACAGGATGTTGGGATTTGTGGGATCGATGGCCATCGATCGAATCGAAGTCCGCGCCCGGATGCCATTATTGCTTGCCTGCCAACTCAACCCCCCGTTCGCCGTCTTGTAGACGCCGTTGTCGGTGCCGGCAAAGACGAGATTGGCATTTGATGGATTCGAGGCCAACGTCCTGGGGAAATGGTTAATCGTTGCGGAATCGGTGATAACCCACGTCGATCCGCCGTCGGTGCTCTTGAAGACACCCGAGCCATAGGCGCTTGCATAGACGAGCAGGGGATTGCTGGTGATCGCGAGTGAAGTAATGGCGTTGGACGTGGAGAGACTCGCTGCTCTCGTCCAGGTGTTACCCATATCGGTGGAGGTCCAGATCCCGTCCCCAAAGTCCCCTCCAAGGATGAGTTTGCCGGTCCCGGTTCGCTTGACGGCTCGGGCCGCGGTTCCCAGCATCCCGGAATTACGGCCGGACCAGTTGAATCCGGAATTTGTGCTTTGATACACCCCCATACCTTCAGTGCCGGCATAAACAGCCGCCCGATTCACGGGATTGATGGCGATCGAGCTGATTGCGGCCGGCGGTCCGGGCAGGCCGATGCCTCCGGTCCACCCGGTCGTTGCCTCAACGACGCTTCTGGAATAAAGACCATCCAGCGAATCTGTTCCCGCATACCGATAACTGGTGTTGAACGCGACAGCGTTGATATGCAAGTCCGGAAGACGGTTCACGGTCGTCGTGTCGCTGATGTTGGACCAATTGAGTCCGCCGTTCGTGGATCGGTAGACGCCGTTCGTGGCCGTGCCGATGATCAAACTGAAGCCGGGGCTGACCGGACTGATCGCGATGGAATGGACGCTGTGGCGGATGCCGATGCTGCGCTGAATTTGAATCCAACTCGTACCGCCGTCGAGGCTGCGAAAGAGACCACCGCCGGATTTTATATCGAGAACGAAAATGGCAATCGACCGCTGATGAGCGAGCGTTTCCGCAGAAACCGGGTCAATCACGAAGGAGGCGTCCCACACGAGGCCTTGATCGGTGCTTTTGAATAAACCTGAGCCAAATGTAGCCGCGTAGAGACTATTCGTCTGGGTATCGTAGGCAAGACTCCTCACCGAGACTGGAGTCGGGAGCGAAATCGACCATGTCACGCCGCCGTCAGTTGTCTTGAAGACGCCATCGTTCGTGCCGCAGAAAACGAGCGTATTCGAAAGCGCGGCGAGCGAACGCACGAACGTGTTCGTCAATCCGGCCGAAAGGTTTACCCACGTGCCGCCTGCGTCCGTAGTCTTGAAGACCCCCCACCCGAAGCCGCCTGCGTAGATGAAGGAGGTATCCTGGGGAGAAATGGAAATGGCTTTAATCACCTTGTACAGGGGACCGTGGCTCGTCCATGTCGTGCCGGCACGGCTCGCCTGAAAAATGACTAAACAGAGTATTGCCCAATAAACAGGCCTCAGCCTAGGATGCATAGGGTTGCATAGGTTGGTGTGGTGGAGGCCCCGGGGTCGGCCTGCTGTCTGTAATTTAAGGGATTGTAGGCAATATATCAAACGCCGGTTCACCATACGTGAGCCGCCGCAAGCCCTACATTTTGCCCCAGGATGTGTATATTTAGAAAGAGTTCATCGACGATCATGAATCGATCCGAACCGTTCAAATACTTCTACAGGAAGATGACCAGGCACTGATGATTGCGCGCGTACACTGATCGGGCGGCCATGCAGAAAGGCGACGAAATAATTTTGAACCCTGAAAGCCTCTCCGGCGACGGGAAGAGTGTCGCGCGGATCGACGGCATGGTCTTCTTCGTCGAGAAGGCGGTGCCGGGCGACAGAGTCCGCGCGCGGGTATGGCGGGTAAAGAAGAATTTTGCGGAGGCGCGGGCCATC
>VBOC01000224.1 GCA_005877655.1 Ignavibacteria bacterium | reverse complement strand
TTCAGATTCTGAAGGTGAGGGGCGCAGGCATGCTGATCGCCGTCGATACGCGCAACAGCATCCTCGAGACGGCAAAAACCCTCGGCGCCTCACACACGCTCAACCCAGGGCGCGACAACGTGAAGGAAGCGATCAAGGAATTGACCGGCGGCCGGGGGGTTGATATCGGCATCGAGGGAGCCGGCTCGCAGAAGACGCTGGATCTGACGACTGAACTTGTCCGCATGGAGGGCAAGCTTGAAGTATTCGGGTATCACCAGGGCCCTCCCCGGCAGGTTAATTGGGGGTACTGGAACTGGATGGCTTTCCAGATTATCAACGGTCACACGCGCAGCCCCAAGATTTACGTGGAGGGTGGAGCCCTTGATCACGCACCGCTTCGCGCTCCGGGAAATCAATCGGGGTTTTCAAGTCGCTTCCGCAAAGCAGGAGGGATTTGTGAAAGGAGTGATCGTCCTTTGAGCGAGAAGAATATCCGCCGCGGGATCCTGCGCGGAATCCTGACGGGCGTCACCGCGCAGTTTATCCTATTCTCAGCCGCCGCATGGGGCGGCTCGACCGGAAAAATTTCGGGAACAATATCGCAGGCCGGCTCGAAGGAGCCGATTGCGAGCGTCAACATCCTGATCGTCGGAACGGCTTTTGGCGTCACCAGCGATCTGCAGGGAGATTATTTCATCGCAAACGTGCCGCCCGGAATCTATTCGGTCAAAGCGAGCATCATCGGGTTCGAGCCGGTCACGAAAACGGACGTCCGCGTGCGGGTCGACGCGACGACGGAGGTCAATTTCAGCCTCCGGGAAGCCGCCGTCGAGGTGGGAAAGGAAATTGTCGTGACAGCCGAACGGCCGCTGATCGAGAAGGACAATACGGCTTCCCGCACAATCCTGGAATCGAACGATCTCGTCAACCGGCCGGCGACCGAGCTGACAAGCGTTCTCGCGACGCTTCCCAGCGTCAACACCGAGAACGGCGTTCTGAAAGTCAGGGGCGGAACTCTCGATCAGGTTGCCGTTCTGATCGACGGAGCTCGGGCGCGCAATCCCCTGGATCAATCCTCCTTCACCAATGTCAACCTCAGCTCCATTCAGGAGATGGAAGTCATCACCGGGTCGTTCAACGCCGAATACGGGGAGGCGCAATCGGGCGTGTTTAATATCGTGACGAAGGAAGGATCCGACCAGTACCATGTTTACACAGACGTGCGGTACACGCCGCCCGGCAAGAAGCACTGGGGTACCGCGCTCTACGATTACAGTTCGCCGCTCTACTGGGAGGATACCCACGCCCGGCACCTCGAGTGGTGGCGGGATTATCCCAACCAATGGGTCGATCCCAACGGCAACTACGGAAACGATCCCCGCTGCATCTGGACCCCGGAGCAGGCCTATAATAACTACATCCAGACCCACCGGCCGCTGAACGACTATACCAACACCGCCGGCTATCAGGGAGAACTGAGCGTGGGAGGTCCCGTGCCGCTTCTGGACAACGTTCATTTCTTTCTCTCGGGCAAGTACCGGGCCGTTCCTCCCCTCTTTGGAAACTCGTTCCGCAGCCTCGGGAAATTCTTCGACGGGAGCGCGAAAGTCGCCTACGACGCGGGGGGTGGGAGAAAATTCATCCTTTCAGGATTTATCGGAACAGAACGGACCTCCTGGGGAATCGACGATCAACCCGACTATTTCTATGCCCTGCTCTACGGGATCGACTCCCGCTACGCCTATTACGATTTTCCCGGTTTGCCGGAAGCGCAAACCGACGGCCAATCATTGAAGTTCACCGACGTCCTCGACGCAGCGAAGATGTTCGAAATCAAACTGTCGAGGGTCCAGGCATACCGCAAGGTTGGCGTCCTTCCCGGCGATCCCATCGGATGGGTTGCCGTCGGACCTACGCTCGACAACCTGCGTGCCGTGGATTCGTCCGGAAGACAGATCCCGGGCGGGTACCAGAATAAGATCGGATACCATACAACGGGATATTACTTCAGGAACGACGACCACAATGCCGACTGGTCGCTGACAGGTTATTACAGCAATCAGGTCAACAAAAACTGGCAGCTCAAATCGGGGCTTGAGTTCACCTATTACAACCTCAATCACTTCAACCAATCGAAATTTCCCGACCGGACGGACCAGCATATTTATACTCCGTACCAGGGAGCAGTCTATGAACAGAACAAGCTGGAATTCGGCGGTTTGATCGTCAACGCCGGGCTCCGGTATGATTTTTACAACCCCCACGACATGGCGTTCACCAATCCGTTCGATCCGCTGAATTCGCCGGCGCTCAAGACGGCGACGTTTTCTCAATTGAGTCCGAGGGTCGGCGTTTCGCATCCGATCGACGAACGAACGGCGCTTCACTTTTCCTACGGTCATTTTTTCGAGCGCGGGCCGTTCGGGGACTACGGCGAAGGAACCAGCAACCCACCCCCTGGGTGCTGGGCAACCGGAACACCAAACCGCAGAAGACCGTCGCCTACGAGGTCGGCATTGAACGCAACATCGCCGAGAATTATGTTGCGGAAGTCACGGCTTACTATAAGGATATCACGAAAACGATTCGCGTCGTTACCGTCGAGTCGCCGATCGGTGTTTTCCGGACCAACGGAAACGGAGACTACGCCGACGTTCGCGGCTTCGAACTCTCGCTCCGCGAACTGCCCGCGCGCGAGAGCTGGGGCTCGACGTGGGGATACGCGAACTTCACGACGCAGTTCGGCATTGATGGGCGCAGCGGGGACCCGGTGGTCATCTCTCCGACCGGCGTCAGGTATGCTCCGAGCGGCGATTTTATCGTGCATAACGACCCCCGCCTGAAGGCTGGCTTCTATTATAAGACCCCCGACGGGCTCGACCTGTTCAATGGCCTGCTGAGGGACATTCAGATCTCCTTCGATTACCAGGCGGTCTATCCGAATGACCAGATATTCGGCGATTTTTTCCTGTTCAACGGGAAGAAGTACCTTCGGGCCGCCGATAAGAACGCAAATCTGAAAATCTCAAAAGAGGTGCGCTTTCTTTCGGATCGCCTGAAAATGAGCGGATACGCGGAGATCGATAACCTCTTCAACGACAAGTGGATCAATTTCGGAGCGTTTGAGCGCGCTTCCCCGGCGGATCAGGAAAAGTTTACAACGAGCAACTTCGAGTATATCCCGTCGACTGACGCCTCGGGCGTGCCGATCCTCGATATGGCCAAATACCGGAATCTTCCCAGGTCGGTGTTCCTGGGCGTGACGGTTGGGTTTTAAACGTATGCCTCGGACTATTTTGTTTCCACGGACGCTTCAGATCAGAACGGCTGCCTGCGCGGCCCTTCTTTTCCTGGCCTCATCTGCATTCGGCCAGGGGCAGGAAGAACTCACTCACCGGAGAGGGCGCTTGTGGGAAACCGTCAGGAACGACGGCTGGATCGGCAGCCTCGGGGCGTGGGATTTTCTCGTCTCCACGCCGCTCGGATTGTTTCCGGGATTCGACGGCTACACGCATCCGGTCGGGAACGAGAATGACGCGGTAAACACGTTCGAGAACTCCAACATGCACAACTTCCGCAGCGGCTGCTGGATCGTCGTCAAGGATCTGATGATCCCGGGGGGCCCTCCCGTGTACGCGCCGATGCCCGCGGCGTACGAACTGTATGCTTCGGGGCTCCAGGGGGAGACCTACGGCATTGAAAACGTCCGGGCTCCCTCGGTGATGGCGACAAATTACGCAGGGGAACCGGGATTCAATCCTCTCCTTCCCGAGGAGATGATCCGCCAGACCTGGCACACGAACACCGGCATCACCGTTACCAGGCGAAGCTCGGTGTGGAGTTATCCGGGCTATCGGGATTTCATTATCTATGATTATGTTTTTAAGAACACCGCCGATTATGCCTCCACGCTGACCGGCGTCGTGGTTCCGAACCCCGCCGACACGCTCAAGTCGCAGGTCCTCCACAACGTCTATTTCGTATTTCACTCCGGAATTTCGGTCTCGACCAAGAGCCAGATTAATTTCCATTCGGAGCTCACTGCCGTGCAGGCGGGGGCGTTCGGCTGGCAGCCCGGAGCGTACCACGACTTCTTTCATATCTTCGATAACTTCACGCTTTTCTTTTCGACCAACTACAACGGCGGAAGGGCGCCGCTGCGGCCTCCCTGGACCCCCGCGGTGAATTTCGACCCCTTTCCTGTCAA
>VBOC01000040.1:2501-3996 GCA_005877655.1 Ignavibacteria bacterium | reverse complement strand
GGAATTAATCGTAAACACGTGAGGGAATCCGCCGCCGCCGCTCAAGGGCCACAACTCCGGCCCCAGTGGATCGTATGATTCCACTAGATCGGCGCCACCCGTTGGAATCAGACTGTCGCTCGCGATATTGGTCGGGATCCAGTTCGTATCCGTGGCAAAACTCTTAAAAGGCGTAATCCCGCTTCCGCCTGGTTCATCTGTGAGATTCGATTTTTTGTAATAGCCCCAGGATCGGCGGGGCAGTCCCGGACTCCATATCGTTCTGGTCGTTCGTGTAGACCCACACGGTCTCAATCGTTCCGGAGGAAGGGGACAGGAACCATTGAGCCCAGACATCGTGGTGATATCCGACGAACGGCAAATTGCAGGGGTAATGATTGGGATCGTACCCGAACGACGTGGTTGTCCCGCACGAGACGCCGTCTGCCGCCCGCGCCCTGGCCAGTTTTAATTCCTGGGCAACCTGCACGGCATTTTCTCCCTTCTTCAATAATACGATATCCCCGCCGGAAGTGACGAGGATTTTTTTCTGGGCGAATACCGATGTGCATAGTGCCACAACAGCCAGAAAAATGGTCAGAGTTCGCATAGAGTGCGCTCCTTTCAGTATTTTTATTGGGTGGTGGATTGGTGAAATCGATTTGACATGGGTTACTCAATAACGATCTTAAAATCCGAGGCTGAGTCCAACGACCTGGTTCCCTCCGAAAAACTGAACGGCCCGGTACCCGTAATCCACGGAAAGGTCGACATCGCTGAGAATCGTGTGGACACCGAACCCGAAACTCCAGCCATTCGGTCCGCTGTAAATATTCTGCACTTCGCCGTTCTTCGGAATGTAGTTATACCCGGTGCGGAGGAAGACGAGATCGTCGTAAGAATACTCGACGCCGCCCCTGTACTCATCGTCGGCGAAATTATTATTTTGAAAGAGGCCCGTAAAGCGCAGCTTGCCTGCTTCGTTCAAGTTTGCTTCGTATCCGAGGCCCATTTCCATGACCGAGGGCAACTCTGCCGCGGCAGCCTTCACGAGGTAGAAGGATCCGGGTCTGCTGATGTCGTCGATCTGGCCGGTCCGGAGCAGGCCGTTCCCTGTGTATTCCATCTGAGGGCCGATATTCTTCACGACGACTCCGAGGGCCAGGCCCTCGATGCCGCCGACCCCATTGTACTGAACACCGACATTAAAAGCAATACCGGAGGTATTGACGCGCTCCATCCGCTCGGTGATCATATTCAACGTGAGCCCCACGGCGATCCGGTCGGTCAGGAGGCGCGAGAATGTGCCTCCGATGGTCACGAAGGTCGGAGAGGTGATTTCACCCGTGCCGTCCGGCTGGTCCTCCGTCGTGATCGGGATGTCCCCGAACGAGAGGGCCTTCATGCTGAATCCCAATGTCCCGAAACCCGCGAAGGTATTGCTGATGGCAAGGTATTCGACGCCAATGTCGGCGATGTAACTCATGTGAGTGAACATCGCATTGGCGCTGTGCGG
>VBOC01000040.1:0-2483 GCA_005877655.1 Ignavibacteria bacterium | reverse complement strand
GGAGGAACTGGCCAGAGCAATCGACCGGGGGCCGACGGGAATCAGGAGCTCCGGCGCGGCCGAGGCACCGGCTTTGTCCGGACGGCCGGCACGGGCCGACGATGCTCCCGTGATGACCAGGAAGCAGGCCAGGAGAATGCGGAGCAGCGGCACATTCATTGAAGTGCATCCCGCAAGAATTTTGTCTTTGTGAGTCATGGTCCGCACCTTGCGTCTTCGCTAATAGTTTTCCAGGAACTGTTGCTCCTGCACGATCATCAGCTTGAGCGTCTTTGTTCCGAGGACGGCGTCGTTGATGTCCTTCAACTCGAGATAGGCGATGTACATCCCGCTCGCAACCGGCAATCCGCTTTCGTTCTGCAGATCCCATGTCGCAAATTGGGTCTGGGATTGCGGGTCATCTCTCTTCGTGATCGTCCTGACGAGGATGCCAGCCAGATTGAAGATCCGGATCTTGGTGTGAGCGGGCAGGTGGTTGAATGTCACATACCGGATGAAACGGGAGGTCTCCGCCCTGTTGATCCCGTAATAGGGGTTCGGGAATACGTTGATCTTCGCCAGCTCCTGTTTCGCCTCATCGAAATTAGCCGTTTGTACCGGCTGCGTTTTGACGGATTTTTCGTCCCCCAGTTCGATCGCTTTATACTTGACGAACTTGATTACGGTACCGGCCGGCGCGGGTATCCCGTCATTGTCCAGGTCGGCAAGGTACGCCTTGTTGACGGCGACTTCCGGCTGCACGTTCGTCGCGCTGCTGCTCCAGAGATAAACGATGGTACGGCCGGAGATTGGATTCGTCGGAATATCGTCGTAGTAGCGCCCTGCGATGCCTGTATTGAGCGCGCTGTCGACGACGATGGTCACCGGATAGAAAGTCAGCATCGGTCTGCCATGGTACGCCCGATCGAGCAATTGCGTCGGCCGCCACACCGTGTCCTGGCTCTGCGAAGTAATCACGGTATAGACCTGGCGGTCATACTGATTTGGGGTTTTTGCCATTTGCCATGCCGTGTACGGCACCCTGATCCACCGGGACGTGCGGGGGGTTGATCCCCTCAGCAGCGCCCAACTTGAGTCACCCGCAAATCTCCATTCAACGTCGCGGTCGGATGAGTTCCACCCTTTGATTGAATCCAGTGCCGAATTCCCGAATGAATTGGTCCGCCCGATGACTAGATAATTGCCCGCGGGATTGGGCGTGCTGAAGACAAAATCATTCGCCGGCTGGCCGCCGTACTTAGTTTGATAGACTCCCTTGATGCCGATGGGCACTTGATTGACTTCTATTGTATAGCCGCGATTGGTGAAACGGACGGCTGTATCAAGCTTCAGCGTATTCAACAGAGTATCGTGGAGAGGATTTGCAGGCGTTCCGAGGTCGATGAAATCCCACTTGAAATCCTTGACAACTCTCATAAACGGAACCCGGTATTCATGTCCGTCCGGACGGGTGGGATCAAAAAAAGTAAGCTTCACCGGCGCGTCGTTCACACCCGAAATGTTTTGAACGTTCGACAATGTATTCCCTGCAGGATAGGGATAGATGGTTCCGGGATTCGGACTGTGGGGAATGGCGATCTTGATGATGAGCTGCGACTCAAGTCTCTTCTTGACCAGGGAAGGATCGGGATTAAAAACCGTCGCGGTCACTGCAAAGTAATACTTCTGCCCGTCGACGAGGGGCCGGCTGCGAATTCAGGGTCGCACTGGCGGACGGCAGTTGATAAAGCTTATAGGTTTCGAAGCGATATCCCTTGGAATCGTACGCCTCGACCTTCCGCGTCTGTGCGGTATCGGACTCCCAGTCAAGGATGACCTTGCCGTCGAGTTCGACAACCCGCAGGCTCGGGGGCGGGACGGGATCGGGAAGTTCAAAGTTGAGGTTGAAAGCATCCTGCGCCACGTCGTCGATCGTCTTCAGCACGTTGATTCCGTCCGTATTGTCCGCTCCCATGGCGCCCAGCAAGCCGACAACAACCTCCTGGGTGTCTCCGAGAACCATGGTAATCGGCCCGGAGGCCAAAAGCATCCGGCGATCGCTTGGAGGGTCGACATTCCCATCGATCCATCCCTGAAGCGTCGTGGGGTCGCCCGACAGTTCGAAGTGCGTGCACTGCTTCGAAGCAATGTCGAAGAAGCACTGAGGCGGATCGACGGGCCGCGGGCGATACGCGCGCAGGAGGTTATACCATTGTTTTGTGCCTTCATAGTTGCTCAAGTCGGGGTCGCTGTCGTGTCCGCCGGCGGCAAAATAGGCGAACGTCGTCATCGGAAGATTGGCATATCCTGGGAGAATCTTCAAGTCCCAACGCGCTGACGATCCCGGCGAGACCACGCGCGGGCCTTCGAAGAAATCATACCCCACGACCGGCGGGCCGCCGTTGGCCCCTCCGGAGAGATCGTACTTCTTGTACTCCGCATCCGAGGGGCTCGAGTTGTAGACGTACCCGAGGCTCTTCTCCTGGACGCATCCCACAAAATCA
>VBOC01000013.1:1637-7255 GCA_005877655.1 Ignavibacteria bacterium | reverse complement strand
GGTGAAGGAGGTGCAATCGCGCGGGCTTGTGGTCGCGATGGTCGGCGACGGGATCAACGATGCGCCGGCACTCGCGCAGGCCGATGTTGGAATTGCGATCGGCGCGGGGACCGACGTCGCAATTCAAACGGCCGATATCGTGCTAGTGCGGAGTAATCCGATGGATGTGACAGCGGTGATCAAACTGGCGCGAGCGACCTTTAGAAAAATGGCCGAGAACCTTCTGTGGGCAACCGGATACAATGCGGTTGCGATTCCTCTGGCGGCCGGGGTCCTCTATTCTACCGGGATCTGGCTGAGTCCTGCGATGGGGGCGGTGCTGATGTCAATCAGCACGATTGTCGTGGCTATTAATGCCAGGATGCTATCGTCAAGGAGTTACCTTAACCAATCTATGTGAAAGGAACGGATATGCGACATTTGACGATTAACCTCATGATCGCCCTCATGGTCAATTCACTGGCGGTTGGTCAGCCGCGCAAACCGGCAGCCACGACACGGGCAACTCCCGAATCACCATACGCAGGAGAGGAACGCCGGCACATTAAGGCCCTGTCGGCTGAAGACATAAAAGCCTATGAAAACGGCGAAGGGATGGGCTTTGCGAAGGCCGCAGAACTCAATCATTATCCGGGACCCAAACACGTGCTAAATGCCGCAGTAGAACTGGGTTTAACTGCCGATCAGAAAGAACAGACGCAGAAGATTTATCGGGCTATGCACGAGAAGGCGATTAGAGCCGGAAGGACGATCGTCCAGGACGAAGGCAAACTGGATGATCTCTTCTCTTCGGGCAGCATCAACCCGAAGGCACTCGATTCACTCACCGCTGCTATCGCGACTTCAGAGGGCAGACTGCGCGCGATTCACCTCGGAGCACATCTTGCAGAGCGGGGAGTATTGTCACCAAGGCAGATACGGAGGTATGATGAACTTCGCGGATACGGGGAGGCGGGAGCTCACCATCACCATGACCGGATGCATCATCACTAGAGGCCGCGGGCGATAGATAAGCCATGAGTCATTTTGGGTTATTCTCAGAATTCATAGACAAATGAGACCTTTGGCTCAATCCTCCTCTGAGGCTCATATCCGACGATGTTATCCCCCTGCCTGATTGGCGTATACGTCCAACGATAAATCGTTGAGACGATGAGGAACGGATACGGCTTATAACCCAGTTCGGCATAGAGGAGTGCCCGGTCATCAGTTATCACGAGATCGCTGAAGTCCTTTACCCCGATCTTATCATACCCCGCCCTTGCCAGAACAGGAGCGTCCTTGGGTGCCAGTTCCGTCCAAAGGTGGAAATCCCCGCTCTGCGGAATATCATCGAGTTGTTGATAACTGCCGAAGATATCGAATGTATTAATGATCCGCACGAGCAGATCGCCATAGATGCCTTTTGAATAAGCATTGAAGTTCCTGAGGATCAAGCTCTTTGCCGTGCCAGTAATCTGATTAACCCGTTCGAGCTCATAAAACGAATTGAAGTAAGAGGGCAGGTAGTGCTCCTCGTTGAATCGTCTTTCGAGACGGGTCCTGATGCTCAAGAGGGATCTCGCCTCCAGCCGGAATAGAATCCCCGTTGCAAATCCGGTTCCGAAGTCGAGGATTTTCACGACATCTGCGTAGAGCTCAAGGTTTTCAACATCTCCGCGGATGAGAGGTAGCCCGATATCTGCTCCGAGGATCTGGAGGGTGCCGATACCGTGGAGTTTATATGGGGGTTGGCCCGGGACGAAAGGCACTACCAGGTAACTCGAATCCACCTTGGCATAGGTATCATAGTCCGCCGCGTATGTTGCACCGATTTCAAAGTCGCTCAATATTGGCACGTCCGTCAGCGACGTAAACTGGAGGGGCCTCGCATACGCCCGCAGCCCGATGACGCCCGCCTGGCCGAAATTGCCGTACATCGATTGCACCCCCACCCTTCCGAAATTCAGATTGAACTGCATGCCGATTCTACGAGTATCAAAACTTGGGCTGTTATTATAGCTGTTGATAATGCTTCCGTGACCGAGGGTTGTATAATCGAGTGATCCCAGCTTCACGTAAAAAGTCTCAAACTCCTGTCCATAACGGAGATAGCGGATAATACTCACGTAATCCGTAAACTCGTTGAAATTCTCCTTCCGGAGACTCCCCGTCGAATCGAATTCCAGGTTAAGGTCGAGGCCTATCCCCACATTCGATATGGAAAACTCAGGGCGCAGGCGAAAGGCAAAATACCTCTGGTTGTCGATCCAAGTCATCCCCAATCCAGCCTGGATCTGGTTCTGCGTCGGCGTCTGGAATTGAGCCGATAGGTCCGTAACAAGAAGGACCGAACAGATCAACAGAGCTCTCATTCTCATAGTCTTCCCCTATGCTGTTTAATGAAATCGGCGAAATGTAGCCGAAAGAAAGGAGATAATCAACAAAAAAATAAGCACTTGCTTTTGAAACAAAATCGTGTAAATTCTTGTTATACCAAGGCAACGTAATTCGACACATTACCTTTAACAACTAAGGTGCGGATCATGAAGTCGCGAATTGTAATGGCTCTGTGCGCAGTACTGGTTTTTTCACTGTCCCTCGCTCTCGGACAGAGCAAAGACGATTGTGCGGTGAAATGCACTGCCGCCATGAAAGCCTCCTGTTGCATGCACGGAGCGAAGGCGTCATTGACTTCTGCGGCGAAGAATTCGAGCGACGCGGCGATGATTCCGGTAAAGAACACGGCCGATATTGCGTCTGCCTCCGGTAAGGACGGCGCCGTGAACGGCGAGAAGAACTCGGCAGACTGTACGGCGGCCGAGAAGGCGAATTGCAACATGACAAAGGCAAGCACGACGGGGACGAAGGCGGGTTGCTGCGCATCGAAGGCGAAGGGCGCGCACGCAAAGAATACAATCAAATCGACTAAAAAGTCGATCGAGAAAGTTACGGAAGCAAAAGGAACGAACTAAAACCGGTTTCAGCTGAGTAGGAGCCGTCCCTTCCCGCATCGCGCGAAGGGACGGCTTCTCTTTTTTTTGTAAGAGCAATGACGGCAGTCAGAGGATAACCTGCGTGCCCATCTGCAACAAATGTGCTTTTAAGCTTCGCGAGGAGGCTTGCTTTTGTCCATCCTGCGGCACGTCCGTTGTTGGGGAATCGCGGTCGCCAGAAGTCAACGCCGCAGCGCCTTCAGGACCTTCCAGGAACGTGATGACGAAGCGGGCAAAGATTCTTTATGCCCTGGCAGCTCTTTCGCTCTTCTCTGTATTCCTTCTGATTTTTGCCCGAAACCTGCCCGGCGGCGAGAATGCGGTAATCGAGAAACAGCCTGAAGTCTCGATGGGATCAATGAAACCCGACGCCGTGCTCAACCCTGAACCGATCACGGCAGAAGTCGGGAACGGCCGGATCACCTTCCCCCTCTCGGTCCTCCTGGAAAAAGGAATGGTCGGGTTCGACTACCATTCTTCCGGGGTGACGATTCCCCTGATCGCATTCATCACCGGGGAGGGAAAGCTTGTCACGGCGGTGGCGATCTGTGAACCTTGCAATTCCCATACGTTCCGAATCGAGGGATCAGAGCTTGCCTGCGGGAACTGCGAGACGCGGTGGAAGCTCAATAACCTCGAGGGAATTCAGGGCTCATGTCAGAAGTACCCCCCCTGCCCGATTCCGAGCGCCGTGGTTGGGAATGAAGTTCAGATCGACGAAGGCCTTCTCAAGAATTGGAAAATGAGGATATGATCAATCGAGCGAGGAGATCAACGATGTGCCGCGCGGCGTTTTTCATAGTTGCGATCAGTCTTACCCTTCCCGCATGCCGGCCGAAGGAACCGGTCGAAACTGCATCAATCAAGGCGAGTTCGATGGTGTGCGGGAAATGTGCGAAGACGATTCAGAAGGCAGTCTACGGTGTTGAGGGGGTCAAAGATGTGGACGTCGACGTGGAAGGAAAGACTGTGCAGGTGATCTATGTCCCCGCGCGCACGAACGTTCAAACAATTGAGAGGGCCATCTCCGATGCCGGGTACGACGCCAATAATCTGAAGCGCAATCCGGGGGCCTACGAGAAGCTCGAAGCCTGCTGCAAGATCGACGGCTGAATTTGGTGAGTGAGTTCACCGGCCGCAGAACAGGGCCGGTTCACTCCCGCTGCCTGGCCTCCTCCACCCTCCGGACGATCGTCAGAATGAACCCCACGACGAGCGTGATCGTCCCCATCCAGACGAGGTTGATGAACGGTTTGATGCTTGCCTCCACGATCAGCGTCTCCGCCTGAGGCTTCCTCGACGTTAAGCCCGGGGCCGTGACCCCGATCTCAACGCTCGATTGACTCGGATCCTCGCGGTTGGGCTGAAGCTTTGCGATCGTGAATTGGACCGCCGAACCGGCAATCGCGGCGGGGATATAGGAAATCGATCCGCCGGTGTTTTTCATCAGCGGCTTGAGCCGCTCCTTTTTTCCCTCGCTCTGTACTTCAAGGACCACGCCGATTGTGAACTCGCCGCCTGTGACCATCCTCCCTTTCTCCGTGTCGCTGAAGTCGAAGTCGACGAACGTTACCTGCATCCCGTTCACATCGCGGGTCTCGCCCTTCTTGAAATTCAGCGTCTGTTCCTTCCGCTGATCGGGAGTCTCGACCGAAACGGGGGAGACGTAAAAATCGCGCGTGACCATGTTGAGAATGTCCGGGTGACGCATCATGCTGTTGGTGAAAGAGCTGTAGCGGATAATCGGCATGACCGTATAGACTTCGTTGTCATGGTCCACCTCGACGCTGAATCCGTATCGTTCCGTGTCCAGAGGCCGATTACCCAGATAGGTCAGTTTGTAGCCCCCGAGGACATCCACAGGCTTCCCTTCCTCCAATGAGACCGTCTGCTTCTCATCGTAGCGCGAGCTTGCCACAAATCCGAGGAAAAGGAGGGCGAGCCCGATGTGCGCTATTGCGCCCCCTGCATATCTGGGATTTCCCCGAAATATTCGGTACCCTACCGACAGATTGACGAAGAGCGCGAATGAGGCGGCGAATGAAAAAATGACACGTGAAGACGACCGCCGAGATGAGCGGATACAGAAGGCTCGCCAGCAGCGCCTTCTTGTTCGAGCTCTTCCACCAGAGGAGCTGCCCGATGCCGGCCAGCAGTGAGAGGGCAATCCCGAGGGGAAGCGTGGTTTTCACGTAGAACGCAATGTCCACCGCTGCGGCTCTCCCCTTGAGGATCCCGGTAATGATCGGAGATGAGGTTCCGATCGTAATGAAGATCGCCGCAAAACAAATTGTGAACGCCCCCAGGTAGAGGGCGAACTCCCTCGAGAAAATGCTGTGCTCGACAGGCACCCTCGGCATCTGCCTGATTCGCCGCAACAGCAAACCGAAGCCAAAGACTCCAAACACGAAAATGACCGCAAGGAGGAGCCAGTATGCCCAGTTGCCCGGGTCGACAAACGAATGCACGGAAGTCTCGCCCAGGACGCCGCTTCGCGTGAGAAACGTGCTGTACAGGACCAGCACGAAGCACAGAATGCTCAGAAGAAAGTTTGTCCGCACGAACGTCCCCGAGCGGCGTTGGGCCATCATCGTGTGGATCGACGCGATCGACACAAGCCACGGGATGAGCGACGAGTTTTCG
>VBOC01000013.1:945-1609 GCA_005877655.1 Ignavibacteria bacterium | reverse complement strand
GCCCCCCAGGATGATGCCGGTTCCCAACACCGCCGCCCCGAAGACCGTCCAGGGTTTTGCGACGGTCACCCACCCTTGGTAGTCTCGCCGGAGCAAGCCCGCCACCGCAAAGGTGTACGGCACCGCCATCGATGAAAAACCTGTGAAGAGAATCTGCGGGTGGATCACCATCCAGTAATTCTGAAGAAGAGGGTTCAGCCCCCTCCCTTCGATCGGAACCTGCGCCCAGATTCTTCTGACCGGATCGATCCACTGGGCGTTGGAGACCATGGCGGGAATCGATCCGGAATGCAGGAGGTCTTTCGGAAACGTATCCCAGATGAAGGCGAAGGGATTCTTCACGATCAGCATGAGAAGGAGGAAGGAGAGGATCATTGACCAGACGAACATCACTTCGACCTCGTAATTCTTGCGCGAGGTGTATTGCATGAGAATGATGCCGATGATCGACGTGTAGAGAGTCCAGAGCGAAAAGCTTCCCTCCTGCCCCGCGTAGAACGTCGAGACCAAGAGGGGCGTCGGAAGGTCCGTGGAGCTGTAGTTCCAGACGTAGGTATACTGGAACTGGTGCGTGAGAATGAAATAGAGCAGAAGCGTGCAGAAGCCCATCACCATGGCGACGGCGAAGTGATACGCATACCGTGCAAACTGCAGGTAGCGCCCG
>VBOC01000013.1:0-763 GCA_005877655.1 Ignavibacteria bacterium | reverse complement strand
TCATTTCTTTCCCATGACCGTCTCTCATTTGAAAAATGAATTTCCCCGAGGAGGCCTCGAACGCCGACTCTCTGTCGCGCAGCCACTCCCCTTTCACCTGCACTGTCTTGTGCGAGACTATCGCGGTCTGGAAATCGGTGTACTCCACGTTCGTCTTGACGAACGTTATCGCGCCGAAGATCAGCGCCAGGGCGGCGACGACAGCGCCGGTAAGGATTTTTACCTTCATTGCCTGATCTCCTTCCCGCGATGCTCGAGAGCGGACAGCTTCCGGTCCAGCCTGAGCAGGTAAAGAAATATTCCCGTCCAGCAGATGACGGCGATGATGAGAACCACGTAGAGAGAGTTCTGGGTCAGGAAATCGTACATCTAGTCGATCTCGTCTTCCCGTAGGCGTTCCAGGCGTCCGGCGCGGATTCTGATGGCCATCATCCAAACGTAGAGCGCGCTGAACCCGGCGAGCGAACAAAGAAAGACCACGAGCATGGATGCATTCATGTGGACCTTTCCCTCTGCATTGACGATCGGTTCCGGATGCAGGCTGCCGACGATTCTGGGCATGATGAAGATGAAAAACGGGGCAGTGGCCCCTGCGATGATGGCGTAAGCCCCGGAAAGGAGCGCCCTCTTTTCTTCCACATCGATCGCCGAGCGGAGAGCGAAGTATGCGCCGTACATAAGCAGCAGTACAAAGATCGACGTTTCGCGCGGGTCCCAGTTCCAGAATGAACCCCAGTTAAACTTCGCCCAGAGCGCGCCGGTA
>VBOC01000223.1 GCA_005877655.1 Ignavibacteria bacterium | reverse complement strand
TCCGGAGCAAAGGTCCTCGAACGAAAAGATCCCATTTCCCGGGGAAAGGGGTTTGCGCTCCGGTGGGGTTTCGACAGGCTCGTTTCGGGGAAACCGGCGTATGATGCGATCGTCGTCATCGATGCCGACAGCGTCGTATCAAATAATTTTCTTTCCGTCATGGATACATATCTCGGCAGGGGCGCGAGAGTGATTCAGAGCAGCGACATGGTCGAGCCGCGACCGGGCGCCTGGAATTCCGAAGTCACACGCCTCGGGTTCACCCTGCACAATTACAGCCGGCCGCTGGGGCGGCGCCTTCTCAACTGCTCCGCCGGCCTGTTCGGGAACGGGATGTGCTTTACGACCGAGATCCTGCGGGCGTATCCGTGGAACGCCTACTCGCTGAATGAGGACCTTGAATACGGCCTCATGCTTGTGCTCAGGGGTATCACTGTCCGCTTTGCGCCCGAAGCATGCGTCTTTGCCGCCATGCCGGCCGATGCGTCAAATTCCGAGTCCCAGAGGGCAAGGTGGGAGAGGGGAAGATTTCCAATAATACAGAAATATGCGGGCCGGCTCCTCAAAACAGCCGTCAAGAAATTTTCGTGGAAGGCATTCGACGCGTATGTCGAGCTCGTCATGCCGCCGTTCGTCAACCTTATGGTTCTCGCGAGTGCGCTTGCGGTGGTGAACCTCTGCCTTGGACTTTTCGGCGTTGAAACAGCTTCAAGATTCGCGCTCGCATGGCTGGCTCTCCCCCTGCTTGGTTTGGTCCATGTGACGGCAGGGCTCCGGGCCGCGCGTGCGGACGGATTGCTCTACCGGGCGCTCTATTACGTGCCCCGGTATGCCTTATGGAAATTCAAGTTTTACCGGAAGCTGTATCGACGTATGCCGACCAAGGAGTGGATACGAACAACGCGCGACCGCACGGCCGCCCCTCCCGTCGCGGACAAGAATTGAACGACCGCCATTCCACAACACATTGTTCAAGGGAGATGATGCCATGCGCAAGATTTTAATTATTGATGATGATGAAGTGCAGTTGAAGCTGCACGGCTCCATCCTCATCAACGAGGGATACACGATGTATACAACCGCGGACGGACCCCAAGGCATCACGATCTTCAAGTCCCAGCATCCGGACCTTGTCTTGCTCGATCTCGGCCTGCCGAGCATGAGCGGCATCGAAGTTTTAAAAGAACTTAAACAAGCCGATCCAAAGGCAAAAATTATCGTCGTAACAGGATATCCATCGGTTGAATCGACCGTGATGGCGATCCGTTCCGGCGCGTGTGATTATATCCAGAAACCCGTCGAAGTCGGGGAGTTGCTGCAGAAGATCGAGACTGCTCTCAATGTTGTGGACAGCTAACGACAGCCGTCCATACCGGGGCAGGTTGTCCCCGGATCTGTTGTAATCCGAGAACGCTTCTTCAGCCGGGAGACGTAAGGGAGAATGATGATAGCAAGGCTAATGTGCCTCTGTTTGACCCTGGGGATTCTGTCCGTTAATGGACTGGCCCAGGTCAATCATTTTTCGGTTGAGGCATCGGGCGGCGGGAGCATTGCCGCTCAGAGTGCGGGTGTTCCGCTTTTCATACAAATAACGGCGATGGATAGTGTGAATAGCATCGTGACGGGCTTTGGGGAGACGGTGGAGATTACATCCACAGGGACGCTTCTCGCAGGCGGCGGAACGACGGGAACGTTTGTGAACGGGATCCTGAACCCAGACACGGTGATGTTCTCGAATACGGGGTCTTTTTCGATCACGGCAACGCGTACGGGCGGGACAGAGACCGGCACGAGCAACCTTTTTTCGGTAGGTCCCGGCGCCGCCACGGGTGTAAACGTTGAAACATTGCCAAATGGGAACGGAACTCCGGTTGCGGCGCAGAGCGTCGTGGCGGGCAATCAACTGCAAGTCTATGCCGTTACGCGCGACACATTCAGTAATTTCATCGCGAATGTTGCGGCCGATTCCTGGACGCTTCAGAGCGTCACAGGCGGGATACTCGCGGGCGATCTCGTTCCTTCCCTCGATCATAAGAGTGCCGTCTTTACCGGACATAAGGTTGGCTCTGCTGCGATCAGTGCAGTTTCAGGCCCGCTCCCGGCTACTGCTTCCGGAACGCTGGCCGTGACACCCGGAGTACTCAACAACTTTCTGGTTGAATCTTCAGCCGGCGGAACTATCCCCGCAGAAACTACAGGAGTTCCATTCACGATCAGAATCACGGCACGCGACACGTTCAGCAACACGGTTCCGAGCTTCGCAGGAACCGTCGGGATCACGTCGACGGGGGTGCTTTCGGCGGGCGGCGGAACGACGGCCGCCTTCGCAAACGGAATATTGAGTTCGCATAGCGTCACATTCTCAAATGCAGGAACTTTTTCAATTACAGCGACCCGCACCGGTGGGTCCGAGACCGGCACGAGCAACCTGTTTGCCGTGAGAGCCCAGACTCAGGCGGCCATATGTGTAGAAACGTCGCCCGATGGAACCGGTGTTCTCATTCCGCCCCAAAACGTGGTTGCCGGCCATCAGATTCACGTCTATGCAGTTACACGCGATCGGTTCGGGAATTTCATTGCAAATATCGCGCCCGACTCCTGGGCGCTTCAAAGTATCACCGGCGGCGTTGTTGGGGGCGATCTTGTTCCCGCTCTGGATGGTAAGAGCGCCCTGTTTATAGGACATATGGCCGGGACTGCAGCGATTTCGGCAGCATCGGGCGATCTGGTCTCGAGGAATTCGGGTACGATCACAGTTATCCCGGGGCCGCTCAGCAACTTCGTCGTTGAGTTTTCGAGCGGAGGAAATGTCCCCACAGAGGTCGCAGGTGTCGCATTCGCGATCAGAGTCACCGCACGCGATACGTTCGGAAATACTGTCCCGGGCTTTGCGGGAACGGCAGGGATCACATCGACAGGGACGCTTTCGGCGGGGGGCGGAACGACGGCGGCCTTTACGAACGGAGTATTGGGTTCGCAGAGCGTCACGTTCTCAAATACCGGAAACTTTACGATCACGGCGACCCGCACGTCCGGAACGGAGACAGGCACGAGCAACCTGTTTACTGTTAACCCGGGCGCGCCTGCAAAGGTGAGGGTGGAAACATTTCCGAATGGTTCGGGCGGCCCCGTTCCTCCGGTGAGCATCGCCGCGGGAAATCAACTGCAGGTCTATGCAGTTACACGGGACTCGCTCAATAATTTCATTGCCAACGTGGCAGCCGATTCCTGGACGCTTCAGAGTATCACCGGCGGGATACTCGCAGGCGATCTCGTTCCTGCCCCGGATCATAAGAGCGCCGTCTTCACCGGACATAAGATCGGAACGGCGGCGATCCACGCAACCTCAGGCGTGCTCACGGCGACGAATTCGGGGACGCTCTCCGTCACTCCCGGTCCGCTCGACAATTTCCTTGTTGAATCATCTGCGGGGGGAAATATCCCAACACAAGCCGCGGGTGTTTCGTTTGCGATCAGAGTTACCGCGCGCGACACGTTTGGAAACACTGTCCCGGGCTTTGCGGGAACCGTCGGAATTACATCGACAGGGACGCTTTCGGCGGGGGGCGGAACGACGGCAGCCTTTACGAACGGAGTATTGGGTTCGAAGAGCGTCACGTTCTCAAATACCGGAAACTTTACGATCACCTCGACCCGCACGTCTGGAACGGAAACCGGCACAAGCAACGCCTTTACCGTGACAACAGGTCCTGCAAAAAGTATAAGAGTCGAAACGCTTCCGAACGGGAGCGGGACTCTGGTTCCGCCGCAGACCATCGCCGCGGGAAACCACCTGCTGGTCTATGCCGTTACGCGCGACACATTCAACAATTTCATCGCAAATGTGGGAGCCGATTCCTGGACGCTTCAGAGTATCACCGGCGGGATACTCGCGGGCGACCTCGTTCCTGCGCCGGATCATAAGAGCGCCATGTTCACCGGACATAAGATCGGGCTCGACAATTTCCTTGTTGAATCATCTGCGGGGGGAAATATCCCAACACAAGCCGCGGGTGTTTCGTTTGCGATCAGAGTCACCGCCCGCGATACGTCCGGAAACACCGTCACCGGATTCTCGGGAACCGTCGATATCACCTCGACCGGGACGCTTTCGGCGGGGGGCGGAACGACGGCCGCCTTTACAAATGGTGTATTGAGTTCGCACAGTGTGACGATCTCGAATCCGGGAACCTTCTCAATGACAGCGACCCGCACGGGGGGATCCGAGACCGGCACAAGCAATCTGTTTTCCGTGACGTCCGGCGGGGCCTCGAAGGTGAATGTGGAGACAGCGGCTAACGGCACCGGAAGTCTGGTTTCGTCCCAGAATATCGTCGCGGGGAATCAACTGCCGGTCTACGCGGTTACGCGCGATACATTCAACAATTTCATTGCAAATGTGACAGCTGACTCCTGGACGCTTCAAAGCGTCACCGGAGGGATACTTGCGGCCGACCTCGCTCCTGCGCCGGATCGTAAGAGCGCAGTCTTCACCGGACATAAGGTCGGAAGCGCCGTGATCCGTGCGACTTCAGGGGCAGTCCCGGCGACGACATCGGGAACACTCACTGTGACACCCGGTCCGCTCGGCACATTCCTGGTCGAATCGTCGGCCGGCGGAAATATCCCGACGCAGACTCTGGGTGTTCCGTTTTCAATAAGGATCGCGGCGCGCGACAGTTTTGGAAATACGATTCCCAGCTTTACCGGGACGGTGGATCTGACATCGACCGGAACCCTTTCCGGAGGCGGAGGAACCACGCCGCCATTTACGAACGGCGTCCTCCCTTCCTACAGCGTCACGGTGGCTAACGCCGGCAACTTCAACCTGACCGCAACGCAGACCGGCGGCGCGATCAACGGCCCGAGCAACACGTTCACCGTCAACAACACTTTGCCTTCGTCAACAAGCATTTCGCCGCAGGCGCGGGTCAAGGGGGGAGCGGGATTCACGCTAACGGTGAACGGATCAAGTTTTGTTCCATCATCGGCGGTGAACTTCGCCGGCTCAAGCCGGACGACCACGTTCATCAGCAGTACGCAGCTTTCAGCCGCCATCCTTCCCGGCGATCTTGCCACGGCGGGGACATTTGCGGTCACGGTGTTCAACCCTTCGCCCGGGGGCGGCACGTCAAATCCGCAAAGCTTTACGGTCAAAAGCCCGGTTGTAAAGTTGAAAGTCTTTCTACAGGGATGCTTTGCAAGCGGAAGCATGAGGACCACCTTGAGAAACAACCACCTCGTACCGATGAATCAGCCGTACTCCAGCGCCCCGTCCAATTATCCGGGGACAGAAACAGTGACCGCGATTCCTCCGGGGGTGGTCGACTGGCTGTTGCTCGAGATCCGGTCGGGAACCAGCGCCGCCACCAGGGTCGCGAGCCGGGCGGCATT
>VBOC01000222.1 GCA_005877655.1 Ignavibacteria bacterium | reverse complement strand
TTCCGGAAGTATAGATTAAAAGGGCTTCGTCGTCCCCCTCGGGCTGATGATCGAGCCGAACGGCCGCCGGCTGGCTGGCGACCTGCGCGTGGAAATTGTCTTCTGGCCCGGCGCCTGAATCCGAGCCCACTCGCACGATCGTCCTGATGCCTGGGGTCCCGGCCAAGATTCTTTTGAGCCGTTCGAGATATTCTTCGCGGACAAATGCCAGTTTGGCGCGGGAATTCTCGAGAATGTAGCCGATCCGGCGGTCGTCTTCTCCCGTATTGACCGGCACGACCACCGCGCCGATCAGAAATGCGGAAAAATATTGTATGACGGTGTCCGGATGATTGAATGAGACGGTGGCGATCCGGTCGCCTCTGCGGATTCCCGCGCTCAGGAGATAATTCGCGGTACGGCCGACGAGTTCGGAGAATTCATTGTACGTATAGGTGCGCCGTGCAGCGGACGGGGACCGGGGACCGGAATCTTTTTGATCCGGGTAGAAGATGAGCCACAACTTATCCCCGTACCTCTCCACCTGCGACCGTAACAATTCGCCGACATTTCCGTACGCGGCGCCCCGCCGGGCATGAGGGAGTCCCCCGATTGAACGCGCTTTGAGAAGGAGGGCTTCGCTCCGGCTAACTGCCATAACGGCCGTTCGAACTGAACAGTGTCCGGGGAATCACGTACGTCATCTCTCCTTCGACGGTGACAGGGTCCGCGAGCGAGTCGAACATCACTTCGATATTTTCCCGAACGCTGTCCCGGCCGGCTACGAGGAACCGCACCGGGATTGTGAGTCCGGAGTCGGGGAATGAATACCATTCGAGGTGTGTACCCTCCCTGTTCGAATAAAAGAGGTATGGGCTCCCGAATCCCCCAACCACTTTACCCGACGTTGAGTACGTAATCGAAACGGCGAGAGGCCGCCTCGTTGCCGCCAGCCGGAGCTCGACGTCGTAGCGCGTCGTATCTCCGGACTGCTCGTGATGCTCGGTCCGTTCGACGGAGAGCCAGGTTGTATCAAATTCGGACCCGGGCTGAACTTCGACCTCCGTGATGTTCGAGCCGATCGAACTGTCGGCGCCGGCGTGGGCGATCCTCATCCCTTTCAGATACTCCGAGCCCTGGACAGTGATCGACCGTTTGTGCCGCGAGAGATCGCAGCGCTCGGTGATGCGCGCGTCCCGATACCACAGCTGGTTATAGACCGGAATGGTTACCAAATACCCGGCCATGCTGAGGAACGAAACGACAGAAACAAAAAGCGCGGGCATCGATCCGGCGATCGAAACGAGGGGTTTGAGTTCGCGGGCATCCCTGATCACGAAGGCGAGCGCATAGAGAAAGGGCAGGAGCATGAGGCTCAACAAGAGAATCATCCCCCCATTAAAAATCAGCCACGCCCCCGGGCTCGACGGGAGCGCGGACGCGATCCCGCGGAACAGGAGGTCGTCCCATTCGGAGAAGATCAGGCGGAACATCCACCAGGGCGAGAGCGCAACAAGAAAAAGATTGAGAAGGGGTCTCCGGATCATCCCCGCGAGACTGACCAGGAAGAGCACGACGGCCGGCTCGACGGCAAGCTTCAGGTAGAAGGTTTCGCGGGCCAGACTCACGACTGCCAGCGCCACGATCGGAAGCGCCAGCAGAACCGCCGCCCGCCAGAGGAAGAGATAGGGACAGTGGGACACTCTCAGTTTTCGGAGCATCCGGATCGACAACCAGGCACCAATGGCGACGGAGGGGAGGGCAAACAGATAGTAGAGCGGGATCGAGGTAAGCCATGGATGGCGGATCCCCCTGATGAGCGCGATGAGATCGGATGAAAGCCAGCCGCACGCGGCAATGATGAGCGATGCGAGAGCGATTTTGATTCCCGACCATCGGACGCGGAGGGGGGAGTCCCGGGGCTCGCGCCGCCTGCGAACCGAGAGGGATGCGGCCACGGCGAGCGCGATCGACAGGACCGAGAATGCCACCACAGCCCAGAGCGGTACGAGGATGGGAGTATGAAAGAGCAGATAGAACCAGTACCGTTCGGTGCGCCGGACCGGAACTCCGGAATCAAACCGGTCGATCAGTCTCGCGAAGAGTTCGCAGGTACGCTTCAACCCCGCGGCGTCATAGTTCTCAAAGTTATCGCGCGGCGTATGGATCGGCTTGCCGACATCGGTCGAAAAGTCGATCGCCGGAACTCCGCGCGCCAAAAATGATTCATGATCGGAGCCGGAAGCTTGTTTGAATGCGTAGTTGAGCGAGAAGAAATGCGTCGGATACCGGAGGTGGCCGTACCCGAGTTTATAGTATTCTTCCAGGGCGGCGCTCACGAGCCAGGAGGGCGCGCTGGCGGTGTGGCTGTCGGGATCGATTTCAATTCGACCGAGCCCGTTCGCCATATCCGCCTGCAACATGAGATCCATGCTGTCGATCCCGCTGAACGAGCTCGCGAAGTACTTCGAACCCTCCAGTCCCTCTTCCTCGCCGCCAAAACAGCAGAACACGAGCGTCGACCGCATCGGCTTCCGGCCGAACTCCCGCGCCAGCTCCATCACCACCGCCGCTCCGGAGCCGTCGTCATCGGCGCCGGGGACTTCGGGCCCGGCGGAGTCGATGTGACCCCCGATGAGTATGATCCGCGTCGAACTTCCTCTCTTGATCCCCACGGCGATGCCGCTGGAGGTATTCATCTTCGAATTGCGAACCATGGGCATGATGTAGGCGGTGTCGCAGCCCGCCGCCCTAAATTCAGAAACTGCATCCTCGAGCGCCCTGTGCTCCGAGGGCGAGCCCATCGGCCTCGGTCCGATCTCGACGGCGAGATGCCTCACGAATTGTACGGCGCGCTCCGCCGAGTATTGGCAGTGCGAGGAGAGGGGCCAGAGGAGGAACAGGAAGAGCGAGGGACGGAACCTCATGCAAGATTTTTTTCAAAAAATTCAAGCAGCTTGACCTCGTACGCCTTTCCCCCCACTTCCCAGGTGTCGTTGTGGGAGGCATGCTCGACGGGGAACAACTCCTTTTTCGCGGGAGTGTTGTCGTAGAGCATGATCGAATAGTTGTGCGTGATGAGGCGGTCGTTCTTTCCGTAGATGAATAAGATGGGGATATCGAGATTCTTCACCGATTGAACGGGTGAGACGTCGCTCGCGCGGAAATTGGCAATTCTCTCCGAGCGAACAATGACGAGGTTCCGCAGGTAGTGAAAGGGGAGACGGATCATCCGCTTCTGATAATCATCGAAAATGGAGCGCAGCGTCGCGAACGAGTTCTCCGAGACCACCGCCGCGATACGCCGGTCGACGGCTGCCGCCTGAATAGCCACTGCGGCTCCCATCGAAGTGCCGAACGCTCCGATCCTGCCAAGGGTGAGATCCTTTCGGGCGTTTAAATAATCGATGAGTTTGATGACGTCGATCTTTTCGTAATAGCCGTACGTGCAAAACTTTCCGCCGCTCTCACCGTGCCTCCGTGCATCGTACAGGAACACGTTGAATCGGTTGTCATGCAGGAGCCTGGCCAGCCGTAACCCGTCGATCTTGCAGTCCGCCACTCCGTGAAGGTACAGAACGGTTCCCTTTACCGGCGGATCGGCTCTGATGAGCCAGGAACTAAGCGAAATCCCGTCATCAACCGGGACATCAAGTTGCTCGGAAGGCAGGTGCAGTTCCGACGGCGTGGTGGGCAGGTGAAGAGCCCGGTAAAATTCCGGAGTTCGCCTCCGCGGCTTCAAGAGTATGCTGGGGCCGATCACCAGGAGGATGATCGTTGCGCTCGCAAGAAAGAGCAACAGAACCGCTCCGAGCGGCAGGACGAATGTCATCTATGAGGGGAAGTCCCGATGTGGATTTCACGATGTTGTGAGGGAATTCAAATAATATAGGAAGAGACGGATCGGGATGCAAGACATTCCATCTCTCGCCCAATATTCGTATATTTTTGCCATGAACCCGTTCCCTGGAAAAGTTGCGCTCGTGCATGACTGGCTCGTCGGCATGAGAGGCGGCGAAAAATTGCTGGAACTGCTGTGCGAACTTTTCCCGCAAGCCACGCTCTTTACACTCGTGCATCGCGCCGGGACGGAGTCATTACCGCTATTTCCTCCCTCTCTTTCCCTACGCCGCAGAAGGGCTTGATGTCCGGGAATTCGACCTGGTGATTTCGAGCAGCCACGCCGCGGCAAAGGGGGCCCGGGTCGGGGAGGGAGCCCTTCATGTGTGCTACTGCCATTCTCCGATGCGATACATCTGGGATCAATATGAGCAGTATTTCGGCGCCGGGCGGGCGTCGTTTGTCGTTCGCACGGGAATGAACTATTTTCTGGCCGGCCTTCGGCGGTGGGACGTCGAAACGGCGAAGGATGTCGGGCATTTTATAGCCAATTCCCGGACGGTGCAGGCTCGTATCCTGAAAATTTATGGACGTGAATCGACCGTGATCTACCCCCCCGTGGATGTGAGCAGCTTTGAGCTCTCGTCGAGAGATGAGGGCTACTTCCTGGCCGTCTCCGCTCTCGTCCCGTACAAGCGGCTCGATGTCGCGATCGAGGCATTCAACCGGTTGCGGAAACGGCTGGTCATCGTCGGGTCAGGCCCGGAAGAGCGCTCTCTGCGCGCGCTTGCCGGCGGGACAATCGAGTTCGCAGGCTGGGCGGATGAGCGCGATCTGAAGCAATACTATGCGGGTTGCCGCGCGCTGATCTTCCCGGGAGTCGAGGATTTCGGCATCGTGCCGGTTGAAGCAATGGCGTGCGGGAAGCCCGTCATTGCGTTGGCGAAGGGGGGAGCGCTCGAGACGGTCGTGGAGGGCACGACCGGCCTCTTCTTCTCCGATCAAACCCCGGAATCCCTCGCCCAGGCGGTCGATCAATTTGAGAAATTGAAATTTGACGGGCGCGCGATGAGAATTCACGCGGCCCGATTCGAAAGAGAGATTTGTAAAAACCGGCTGCGAGCCCTCATCGACTCTGTGAGCGGAGTAGCGGCATCGGATTAATATCGGTTATCTTGATTTTCCAGGTTCAATTCTCTACATTGCAAACGGAGAATCCTTGCATAGTTCTTCTCTGATTGAGCATCGGACCAGGCTCGTTGGCCGAGTCACCCTCCGGCTGTTGATTCCTTTCATTGCCTTTTCGGCATCCGCCCAGAACGCTTATACCATACGGCCCACTGTCACGCCCGATCGCTTCAGGGGGATCTCCATTCACCGTGAGGAGCACACCGCCCGCCCGAAGGTAGGTCTTGTATTGAGCGGCGGCGGAGGGCGCGGACTCGCCCAGATCGGTGTGCTCAGAGCGCTCGAAAGGCGCGGGATTCCGATCGATTTCATCGTCGGCAACAGTCTGGGCAGCGTCATCGGCGGGCTCTACGCGGCGGGATATTCCACGTCGGCGATCGAGAGCATTGCGACGCACACGAACTGGACCGAATTGCTCTCCTTCTCGGGGGATACGAAGAGGACGGACCTGTTTGTCGGGCAAAAACAGTCGGAAGAAGAAGGCTTCCTGCTCATTCGCTTTGACGGCCTGGCGCCGATCATCCCCTCGGCCATTTCCAGCGGCCAGCG
>VBOC01000221.1 GCA_005877655.1 Ignavibacteria bacterium | reverse complement strand
TCTGTTCGTCGTGATGATGCTGGCTCTCGACCTCGGCGTCTTTCAGAGGCGGGCCCACTTTCCGTCGATGAAAGAGGCCCTCATCTGGTCGGGGGTGTGGATCCTCCTCGCAATGCTCTTCTGTTTGTACATCGGGCTCACTTCCGGGGGAGGCAAGGCGCTCGAGTTTCTCACCGGATACGTCGTCGAGGAAGCCCTTTCCGTCGACAATGTCTTCGTCTTCATCGTGATTCTCGCCTATTTCGCGGTCCCGAGAGAAGTGCACCACACGGTCCTCTTCTGGGGAGTCCTGAGCGCGATCATCTTACGGGCACTTTTTATCGTGGTCGGATCGGCGCTCGTTGCGCGGTTTCAGTGGCTCTTGTATCTCATGGGCGCGTTCCTGATTTTCACCTCCGTCAAGCTCGCCGTCCAGGAGGAAGCGCAGGTCGAGCCGGAGCGGAACCCCCTCATTCGTCTCGCCCGCAGATTCATGCCGGTGACGCAACAATATGAAGGGAGAAAGTTCTTTGTCCGCCAGAACGGAAAAAGGTTCATGACGCCCCTCCTTCTCGTCTTAATGATGATCGAAACCAGCGACATCGTCTTCGCGACCGATTCGATACCGGCAATTTTCGCGATCACGAGGGACTCTTTCATCATTTATACTTCGAATATCTTCGCCGTCCTGGGATTGCGCTCGCTCTATTTCGTCGTGGCGGGATTCATGAAGCAGTTCCGCTTCCTGAATTATGGGTTGTCCGTCGTCCTTGCCTTCATCGGCACGAAAATGCTGCTCGAATGGTGGCTCGAAATTCCGATCCTCCTCTCTCTCATCGTGATCTTCGTCGTCATCCTGGCGGCGATTCTTGCGTCTGTCCTGCTTCCTGAAGAGAATAGCACGTAAGCCGATGCGGTTCGTAAACGACGGGATCGGATTGGTCTACAATGTCGAAGGACCGCGCACCGGCCTGCCGGTCGTCTTCGTGCACGGCTTCCCCTTCAGCCAGGAAATGTGGAAGCCGCAGGTCGAGGCGCTTAAGGGCAGCTACTACGCCGTCACCTACGATCTCCGCGGATTCGGAAAGAGCGATGTGGGCGACGGGCAATACTCGGTCGAATATTTCGTCGACGACCTGATAGCGCTCCTCGATCACCTGAAGATCCCCCGTGCGGTCGCCGTTGGGCTCTCGATGGGTGGCTACGTCGTGCTCCGCGCCGCCGAGCGCCGGCCGGATCGATTTCGCGCGCTCGTCCTCGCAGATACCAGAAGCGAGGCCGACAACAACGAAGGCAAGATTCGACGGGCGGTCCAGGCCCTGGCTGTTAAAAAAGAGGGGATGAAAAAATTTGCCGATTCATTCATCGGCTCTGTATTCTATACGGGCACGATGGAGAAACTCCCGGATACGGTTCAAATGATCCGCAGTATAATCGAAAGCACGTCGCCCGTCGCCGCCTCCGGGACGCTCATCGCTCTTGCGGCCCGGACCGACACCACTCCCGCGCTTTTCAATATGAATCTTCCCGTGCTCATCCTTGTCGGCCAGCACGATGTCCTGACTCCCCCGTCTGCCTCGCACGCCATGAAGGAAAAATTGCCCGATGCCGGACTCCATATCATCCCCGAGGCCGCTCACCTGAGCAACCTGGAGAATCCCGGAGAGTTCAACGGGCATTTGCTCAATTTCCTTAAAAAAATAAAATAACAATACCGGCTTCCTCACCAATGGCGGTCACCTCTGAACATCCGGTCGGGCTCGTCCGCGCGATGGGCCGGTGGGACCTGATCGCGCTCACGGTCAACAGCATTATAGGCAGCGGCATCTTCTTCCTTCCGGCGACGATCGCCGGCCTGGTGGGCCCGTTCGGCCCGTACGCCTATATTATTGCCGCCGTCGTCACGCTGACCTTCATTCTATCGTTCGCAGAAGTTTCGAGCCGGTTCGACACCGGTGGAGGTCCGTATCGCTACGCCTATCACGCATTCGGGCCGTTTGCGGGGTTTCAAGTCGGCTGGCTTGTATACATAACGCGGATTGCGGCCACCGCCGCCAGCTGCAGCCTCTTTGTTTCATATCTCGCCGACTTCCTCCCGGCCGCAGGGCAGGGCTGGACAAAGATCGTCACGCTGCTCATTCTGACAGGCACGCTTGCGCTCATCAACGTCCGGGGTGTGAAGTACGGCGCGCTGACGATCGATCTGATCACGGTCGCGAAAGTGCTCCCGCTTCTATTGATCATCGCCGGGGGGTTGTTCAAGATCGATGCGGCCAATCTTGCGTCCGGCACTCTCCCCTTGTACGGGAATCTCATGCGGTCACTCTTTTTGCTGGCGTTCGCGTTCGGGGGATTTGAGGTCATGACCATACCTTCGGGCGAAACCATAAACCCCCGCTTCCATGTGCCCCGCGCCCTTATCACCGGCACGTTCATCGTCGCAGCGATCTACTTCATGATACAATTGACCGCATCGGGGGCCCTGCCCTCGCTATCAAGCGAACCGCGGCCGCGGGTGCGGTTGCCTCGACGTTCGGGCTCATCGGCGCGAACATTCTGGGCGCTCCGCGCCTGACCTTTGCGCTCGGGGAGAACAGGCAGTTGCCCGCCTTTTTCGCGCATGTCCATCCGGTTTTCCGAAGCCCCGATGTCTCTATCATCATCTGTTCGGCCCTCCTGTTTCTTCTGGCCGCACTATCCGACTTCGTCACGCTCGCGGCGATCAGCGTCGTATCGCGCCTTCTCTATTACTTCATCACCTGTGCTTCCGTGCTGGTGTTCCGCCGGAAGGACCGGGCGGCATTCCACCTTCCGCTCGGAGCCGCCATACCGGTGGCGGGGATGGTCTTCGCCTGTTTTCTTCTGCGTTACGCAAAGATGGAAGAGATGTACTACACGATCGGCGGCATCGTCGCGGGCACGGCGCTCTATCTGCTGGTGAGGACGCGGGTCGCGCCCGCGGGAGAGAACGCGCAATGAGTGAGAAGGGTGCACAGGGATCCCGGCCCGGTCCCTCCCGTCCCGCTTTGCGGGACAAGCGGGACAAGGGGGGACGGAGGCGGAGGAAAACGATTTTGATAGTTTCCGCGACCGTCGGCGCGGGGCATGTGCGCGCCGGAGAAGCTTTGCTGGCCGCCGCCGAATCCCTCTCCCGGCCGGTCACCATCAGCCATGCCGACGTGCTTGACTTCACGTTCCCGCTGTTCAAAAAGTTGTACAGCGATTCCTATTACGAAATTGTACAGAGGTCCCCCGAGTTGTGGGGGTATCTCTACAAGAAATCGGACTCGAGGAAGCCGCTGAGAGGGAAGGCCGGGTTGATACGGCTCTTCGATCACTTCAATTTTAAAAAGTATCTGAAAGAACTGTCCCGGTTAAAACCCGACGCAGTCATCTGCACGCACTTTCTCCCGTACCTCGCGATCGAGGACGAGATCTCACAAAAGGGCTGGCAGATTCCATTTTTTGCCGTGCCCACAGATTATGACGTTCATTCGCTCTGGGTCAGCCGGGCGGTCAGCCGCTACTATGCGGCGACTGAGGAGGCAGCCTGCAGCATACAAACGCACGGCATCCCCCCTGAAAACATCGGCGTATCGGGCATCCCGATCATGCCACAGTTCGGAATACGGCTGTCGCGGCAGGCGGCGCGGAAGCGGCTCGGTATCCCGTCCGGACATTTTACAATTCTTATTCTCTCGGGCGGGTACGGCATCGGCGTGGTCGACGAGCTTACCGGCTCCGTGGCCCGCTTCCTCGCGACTGACAAACGGAGAGACTACCAGCTCATCGTGGTGTGCGGAAAGAACCCTGGCCTCTACGGGAAGCTCAGCAGGATGGCGTTCCCGGCGAATGTCCGGGCGCGCCTCTTCGAGTATATCACCTTCATCGATCAGACGATGGCGTGTTCCGACCTCGTCATCACGAAGGCGGGCGGGCTGACCGTCTCCGAGGCCCTCGCCAGACACCTGCCTCTCCTGATCCTCGATCCGTTCCCCGGACAGGAGGGCCGTAATGCCGACTATCTCATCGAGCACGGAGCCGCGATCAGCGCCCACGGTTTTGAAAACCTTCATTATAAGCTTCACCGTCTGATCGAAGAGCCCGGACTTCTGTCTGCAATGAAAAAGCGTGCGGCTGAACTTGCAAAGCCCCACGCGGCGCGGGATATTCTGAAGGACGTGCTGGGAAGACTTTGAACCGCGGGCGGGTGTTGCTTGCCGGTCAGAAAGGCTTGAAGTTACCACTGCATTTTTGTAGATTTGATCGAGTTCCCACAGAATTTCGAGGCCGCGCTATGGAAGACACACAGGAATCCCCGTTCGGATTTCGGACACAAACGGAAGTGCAGCAGTTCAAGCGGCTCCGCCGCACCCGGATGACGGCGGTTCTCCGCTCGATGGTCCGCGAAACCCGGCTCTCGAAAGACGATCTGATCTATCCCCTTTTCGTCTGCCCCGGAACGAAGGTAAAAAAAGAGGTGTCGTCGATGCCCGGGGTTTACCAGATGTCGGTCGACGAAATCGTACGCGAATGCGAGTCTGTCAAGTCGCTGGGCATTCCCGCGGTGATTCTCTTCGGGATCCCCGAACGCAAGGATGAAACAGGGAGCGAGGCGTACGACGAGCTGGGCATCGTTCAGCGGGCGATCCATGCCGTTAAGAAAGCGATACCGGAGCTCTTCATCGTCACCGATGTCTGCCTCTGCGAGTACACGTCGCACGGTCACTGCGGCATTGTGCGGGGAAACGAGATCGTGAACGATGAATCGATCGAGCTTCTCGCGCGGGAGGCGCTGACCCACGCGCAGGCGGGCGCCGACATGGTAGCACCCTCCGATATGTTCGACGGCCGTGTACGGGCGATCCGCAGGATCCTCGACGAAAACAATTTCCTGAATCTGCCCATCATGTCGTACGCGGCGAAGTACGCATCGGGCTTCTACGGACCGTTCCGGGAGGCGGCGGAGAGCACTCCGAAGTTCGGCGACCGCCGTTCTCACCAGATGGATCCGGCGAACTCAAACGAAGCCCTTCGCGAGGTCGAGGCAGACATCGGGGAGGGGGCCGATATCGTCATGGTAAAACCGGCAATGCCGTATCTCGACGTCCTCCGCCGGGTGAAGGATACATTCCGGATGCCGACCGCCGCCTACAACGTGAGCGGGGAATACTCGATGGTAAAGGCTGCGGGCCGCCTCGGCTGGATCGACGAAGAGCGCGTCATGATGGAAATGCTCACCGGGATCAAGCGGGCCGGCGCGGATCTGATCCTCACGTACTTCGCGAAGGACGCGGCCCGACTGTTGTAAACCCGTCCCCCAGGTTCCTTCACTCCCTTACGGTGATAGCGGACGGCGTGAGACCTGATAGTTCCTTCAGGCCCGGCACGATCAGTCACGCCCGGCGGGATAAGTCGCGCACCGCGGCACCGGCCACCACCCCGACTCCTGTGAAACAGACAAAATCAAAGAAACTCTTCGAGAGAGCAAAAAAGATCATCCCGGGAGGAGTGAACTCTCCCGTCCGCGCCTTTCGAAATGTCGGCCTCAACCCCCCTTTCATCAAGAAAGCAAACAGGGCCTACCTCTGGGATGCAGACGGAAACAGATTCGTCGATTACGTCGGATCATGGGGGCCGATGATCCTCGGCCACGCCCATCCCAAAATCAGCAGGGTCCTCCGGCAAACATTGAACCACGGGACAAGTTTCGGCGCGCCTACCGATCTCGAAGTGAACATGGCCGAACTCATCACCCGGCTCATGCCTTCAGTCGAAATGGTCCGGATGGTGAACTCGGGGACCGAGGCGACCATGAGCGCAATTCGTCTGGCAAGGGCGTACACGGGCCGCGAGAAGATTATCAAGTTCGAGGGCGGCTATCACGGACATGCCGATGCGTTTCTGATCAGGGCGGGCTCCGGCGCCATGACGCACGGGACGCCCGACAGTCCGGGGGTAACGAAATCGACCGCCTCGGACACGCTCAACGCCCGCTTCAACGATGCCGGATCTGTCCGGGAGCTTCTCCGGATTCACGCGGGCAGTATTGCGGCCCTCATCATTGAACCGGTCGCCGGAAATATGGGATGCGTGCCGCCAAAACCGGGATTTCTTCAAGAGCTGCGCGAGATCTGCACCTCGAAAAAGATTGTCCTCATTCTAGACGAGGTGATAACCGGATTCCGGGTGGCGCCGGGAGGGGCGCAGGAGAAATTCGGGATCAGGGGCGACTTGACGACGCTTGGCAAGATCATCGGGGGTGGTCTGCCGGTGGGTGCCTATGGGGGCAAGAAACAAATCATGGAACTTGTATCTCCCAGCGGACCGGTCTACCAGGCAGGGACGCTTTCGGGCAATCCATTGGCAATGGCTGCAGGGCGTGAGACGCTCTCGATCCTCTCACGACAACCCTCAATATACTCGCGACTTGAACGGCGCTCGAAAGAGCTCGAAGCGGGTCTCCGTGAGTGTCTTCAACGGCTGGGAGTGGCGCATCAGATCAACCGCGCCGGCTCCATGTTCACGCTTTTTTTCACCGGACATGAAGTGGTCGACTATGCGACCGCAAAAACTTCCGATACCGGGATCTTTGCCCGGTACTTTCGGGAAATGCTCGCGCGGGGTATCTACCTTCCCCCCTCGCAGTTTGAAGCAGCGTTTGTCTCCGCCGCCCACGGGGATCTTGAGATAGAGAGAACGCTCCGCGCTCACCGCGCGGCGCTCGCCGCGGCACTTTCATCGAAGAAGTGAAAAACCGCCGGAACTTTGGATTGCATTCCCCTCGCGCCCGCTTCCCCGTTGGCGGGGGCGAAACCGACCATTAAACTTATTTTTGCGGAGGGCGCGGCTATTTACCGAATCGGGGGTTCACGGCTGTACTATAAATCGAGCCGAACGTAAAACTGAAACCGATCGAAGTATAGTAACTGTAGGAGGTCGCCAGCTCCCGACGCTGAAGGAGGATCTCCTCGGGTGACGCGCCCAGCTTCGGCAGCGAGCGCTGGTCGTGGATGAGCGAAAGCAATCCGGAGAGGTTGAGTGACAGCCCTTCAAAGAGCCGAAAAGACCCTTCCCCATAAAACACCAGACGGTTCTGCTCCAGTTCCTGAAGATATTGAGATGCCTCGATCGAACCGCTTGCCCTCCCCCATTCCTCCACGATGTCTGCCGAGACAGAAAGGTTATGGGCAAATAACGACTCTGAGTCTTTACCATAGATGGTTTCGGTAAGATACTGTAACCGGTTAAAGCCGATTCGGTACAGAAATCGAAGTTGACGGCGTGTACTCTCAGAGTATGGAAAAATATCGTACTCTACAGCGGGGGCGACGCTGAGCAAGAGTCGGGTATTATCGTACGTCGACGAAGAGACGGAGGCATACGTCCCGGCAGACCAGTGTTCGCCCTGACCATCGACCACAAGCCCGCTTAATCCGTAACTACGAGTGAGGCTGAAGACAGTTCCGTCATCGATAATGAAATTACTTTCTGAGTAGCTTCCCTCAAGACCAAATCTCATCTTCACCGTTTCGGTGATACGATTTGCAGAAAATGCGCCGGACCATCGAACGAATCGCTTCGATCGTTCTCCGCTAAGCTCAACAGTGAAGTCGGTGTTGAATGCCCAGTTGTTCCACGGGTCTGCGGTCCGATCGGCGCCCGGTCCCCTGGAAGACCGGCCGGGTTGGTAGGAAACATCGGCTTGAGATGCCGGCGGTGTGCGTGCGATGTAACGCGCGAGGCCGAGTTTCAGGGTGTTGAGCAGTCTGCGCCTAATGAAATCATCGGTTTCTGAGGGAATGGTCACGAAGCGAAGCGTGTCGGAGATCCCGGAGAATCTTTCCCGACCGACAAACCGCAGTGTGTATTCATTGCCGCCGCTTCCCGCAGGTTCGGTGGTAATGAGAAGATGCAGGTTGGCCAGCTTTCTATCGCGGACAAAGTTGACGATTTGCAATTCCGTCTTGAGGAAGTCTTCATAGCAGTTTCCCCGGCAGTCAAAAAATATCCTGATGGATTCGGCCGGAATCTCAGCCGTGTCGGCATTCGTGCCGGATATCTGTGCCCCCCCGGCTCTTGTTTGTGAGATGATCAGCAGGCAAAGAACGACGAGCAGTGGAACGGTTGTCTTCCCCGACGGTAGAGCGGTCTTCCCCGACGCAGCGGTTGTGATGCTGTTGACTAAGGAGAGGTGACAGAGGGTACGGTCCTTGATGCGCGATCCGGCATGTCCCTGAACGACCGACAGATGATCCCCTTTTCTTTGATAGACTGATGGACCTTTGGATCACACAAGGTGGATACTTCCGCACCCCGTTCGAGGCGATACATTGATCGTAGCTCGGGATCGTCCGTGACACCGGGGTGGCAGCTTACCTCTGTTATGCCTGGTTTCAATTTGGTCAATAGATTGACAAACCCCTCAATGCTGATGCCTTCCTGGAAGGGGGATCCATATTCCGTCTGGCCGTAGAAATCGCCGCAATAGCAAATGCGGGGGTTGAACTCTCGCAGCGGCACACCGAGCTTGCCTGAGATCTCGAGCAGGATGGATCGCGCCGGTTCCTCGCGATGAACGTGTTGGTGGGAGTCGATGTGAGTGGGACCCTTCCCGAGAAATTGACGGAAGGCCCCAAGCTGTCGCTCTACTTCCGCCCTGACGCCGCGTGCATCCTGGAG
>VBOC01000220.1:3147-4238 GCA_005877655.1 Ignavibacteria bacterium | reverse complement strand
CGATTCGTTACTATAAAATAAACACCACGACGCGGACGCTCGTGATCGACGAGACCTTCGGCGCCGCAGACGCATTTTATTGTTATCCTGCCGTGACAGTCGACGCGGCCGGGACTGCGTACTTCTCCTTCAGCCGTTCGAATAAAGACGAGTTCGCGTCGGCATGGTACTCGGGCCGACGCCGGACCGATACGAATATCCAGCCCCGGGGGCTCCTGAAATCAGGTCAGGTGACCTATCGGTGCGGCCTGGGTCAACGGTGGGGCGACTACGAAGGGGTGGCGATTGATCCATCGGACTCGGGTGCGACACAAAGCTCTGCATGGGCTGTTGGACTCTGGGCTAAGGGCTCAAATACCTGGGGGTCGTGGCTGGGTAAGACGGCGTTTTTGTTCCACCAGATCAGCGGGACCGTTCTGGAAGACTGCGACAGCAGCACCGGCAGTGCCGGCGACCGAAGACCCGTTCCTTTGGTTACCGTTGTCCTGCACAGGGACACGACTATCTGGGCGACCACGACGACCGATTCGATCGGCAACTATCGCTTCGGCTTACTCGACGACGGCACGTATGACGCTTCCGTCACTATCCCGCCTTCGAGCTTTGCACTCGATGTGATCCCGGGGAGCGGAGGAACCTCGCAGACGAGGATCAACGCGACGGATATCCGGGTGGTGCTCTCGGGTGCGGCGACGGCCTCGCAGTTCTCAACGGGGAATAATTTCCTCATCGTCAAGCCACATCCTTCCCCGTCGACAACAGGCATCTCCCCAAACACCTATTCCTCAGGCGAGCCGGATTTCACGCTGTCGGTGTTCGGCTCAAATTTTGTGCCATGCTCCGTCGTCAGGTTCCAGGGGAGCTCACGAGCAACCTCCTTCATCAGTCCAACACAGCTTCAGGCGACGATTCTTGCCTCAGACATAGATTCGACGGGCTCGTTCCTTATCAGCGTGTTCAATCAGACGCCCAACGGCGGTCTATCCAACACTCAAAAACTCAATGTTCACACACCTGCGCCGGTCTTTTCTGGAACTCCCTCGAGCATTTCATTCGGCAGCGTCCTCGTCGGTCATCTTAAAACGGACACC
>VBOC01000220.1:0-2896 GCA_005877655.1 Ignavibacteria bacterium | reverse complement strand
GCAAGCCGGACAGGGTCTTCTTTAAATTGAGCCTGACGGCTCCGGCCGACCCGACCGTCGACCACGTCCTCCTGGTCTCGTTCAATATCGGGATCAGCCGTTTGACGGCCTACACATCGAAGGTGAAGAGCGATACGCTCGTCTATTCCGGATTGTCGGTCGACCCCCAGAGAAAGAACTGGACGTACAACTTTGGCGCCAGCCCTCTCGCGGGGCATCATGAAATCCAGCTTGACGGCGTGGGGTCAAAGGGAAAGACCATCAAGGCGAAGTATACCTGGTTCGACCAGGCGATGGCGACGAAGCAGAAGGGTGTGATCCCCGACTCGCTCAGCCGGATCGACAAGAATCTCCTCGGCCTCCCGGCCCCCAATCTGAACAACGTCGGAGAAGAGCTTTTCCCCAAAGGATTCGGACAGGGATCGTCGTACTTCTCCGATCTCACTCCCCTCATCGTCGGTGTGCCGAAGGGCCCTAAAGGCGCCAGTTCTGTGCGGCTCAAGAAATACGGCAATGTGATCAAGTCATTCATCGATGCCAAGACCGGAACTCAGCATCTCTCCGGTCCGACATGCCTGGATAAACTCATCTCGGGTGATTCGATAAAGTCCCAACTCTCGGACCTCTCGCCGCTGAAGAAAAACGACCGGGTCTTTGCCGAGATGCTGGCCCTGAAACTGAACATCGCCGCCAGCGCCACGCACAAGTTCCCGATCGGGCTGGGCGAGCTGACCTACTCGGATCCTTCAGACTCGGCGGGTCCGTTCAACAACCTTCTCGTATCGGACATCGCGAAGGACGGGGATACCCTAATGGCATGTCTGTCACTTGCAGCGATCCATCCTTCCCCCTCGCTTGGCGAATTGCTCAGCGTGCTGGTCAAACTCAATACGGCGTTTGCGGAGACTTCCAATTTCAAGGATACGGTTTCCTTCATTGCGAAAACGGTCCTCCAGGGGGTAAGACCCCTGGGCGACGTTCCGTACCTGCACGCGACGCCGGGAATCGTGCCGGTTACCTTTGTCTCGCAGGGAAGCCAGTACCCGGATCTGCCGCTCGCGTATGCGCTGTACCAGAATTATCCGAATCCGTTCAATCCGGTGACGACCATCGCATTCGACCTTCCTGAACCCGCGATCGTGACGCTGAGGATCTACGATGTGCTTGGGCGCGAGGTGACCACGCTCGCCGACCACGAACTCATGGATGAAGGGTTTCAGGAAACCTCATTTGACGCCGCGGGCTTTGCCTCCGGTGTCTATTTCTACAGGCTTGTTGCCGAGGGGATGAGGCAGGGCGACGCCGATAATGCCGTCTCCGCGGGACACCGGTTCATCGACGTGAAGAAGATGCTTCTTGTGAAGTGAGGGACGATTGTGCTGATGGCAGCTTGTGCGAGGGAGGTCTTATCCTGACATGAAGAAGTATGTAGTGCTGACCCTGGCGTTCGTCCAGATCTCGTGGGGACAAACGTGGGTCATAAAGCTGAATGCATTCGCAACGGTCCTGGGGGATGCCCTCGCCTCCAACCCGCTCGATGCGAATATTATTTACGGCGTCCCGGGCGGCAGGCAGATGTGGGTGAGCAGGAATCGCGGTTACTCTTGGCAGGCCTACGGAAATGCAGTCTCGCAGGTCGGCGGTGCCGATAACGTGATCAAGTCGATCGCAATCAACCCGCGTGATACTCTCCAGATTCTGGTCGGGGTTGAGTCGAATAACAGCAATCTGGACCGGATCATGAAAACGACGAACGGCGGGACGAGCTGGACCCAGACCTGGGGCGGCTCTTTCTCGTATTACGGAAAGCCGGTTGAGTTTAAACCGATCCATCCCGACACCGTTTACACGATGGGGAACGATACGCTCTGGCGGAGCGTGGATTTCGGATCCACCTGGGATACCGTCAGGACCACCACCGGCCTGTTCACCGCCTGGTGCGACGCGGAGATTCGATCCGATAGCGCAAACGTCATGTTGCTCGGGGATTATACGACGGGTATCTGGAAAACACACGACTACGGACACACGTGGCGAAAGGTATTTGCCACCGACGGTGAAATACCGAGTATCGCAATCGATCCGTTTAACCCCCGCATCGCTTATGCGACGCGGTTCGCCGGCGGGGGTGGAGTCTTGAAGAGCACCAACTGGGGGGAAACCTGGACCAGCCTCCCGACGCCGATCGGCGGGGGTCCCGGGTGGTGGATTACCTGCTCTTCCGTTAACCGCGGCTACGTCTACTTCGGAGTGTACGGCGCAAACCCCCCGGGCATTTACGTGTCCGCGGACTCCGGCGGCTCATGGCGCAATTTTAATTCCGGACTCGGCCCGAATGGGGTAGTAAATTATGGCCTCCTGGCGCTTGACTCGTTGAGTGTGGTCGCCTCCCAGATTAACGGTATATTCCGGCTTCAATATCCGGCCTCGATCCACCTCGACGGTCCGAACGGCGGCGAGGTCTGGCAGGCAGGCCTCGCACATCAGATTTCGTGGGCTTCAACAAACTGCTATTCGATCAAGATCGACTTCAGCACGAACAACGGTTCGAGTTGGAGCCCGGTGGCCGATCACGTTCCGCCGGGTGCTTCGCCGTACAATTGGACGAGTCCCCTTCTCATTTCGTCAAGTTGCCGCGCAAGGGTTTCCGACGACATTGTGCCCGCCCTCGCCGACGCCAGCGATACGACATTCACTTTGTACACCGACCCTCTTAGAATCTCTCACCCCCACGGAGGCGAGCAGTGGTTCGCAGGATCGTCACGGATCATCGACTGGGTGAGTTACGGCATCCAGGAGGTGAATCTGGATTTTTCCGCCGATAACGGTTCCAGCTGGAATGTTATTGCGAAACGTCCCGCCAATACGGGATCGTATCACTGGATCGTTCCGGAGA
>VBOC01000219.1:11216-11816 GCA_005877655.1 Ignavibacteria bacterium | reverse complement strand
CCAAGTGGGATGGCAGCACCTGGTCGAACCTGGGTTCCGGAACAGATGATATTGTTTATGCGATTGCCGTCAACGGCAGTAATGTTTACGCAGGAGGCAACTTTTTCTCCGCCGGAGGATGGTTTGTGAACCACATTGCAAAATGGAATGGGACCGATTGGTCGGCAATGGGTTCTGGATTCAATAATCAGGTTATAGCGATAGCCGTTCAAGACACCTTTGTTTATGCGGGAGGGTACTTCACACAAACCGGCGCGGATACGGTAGATTATATTGCCCGTTGGAATGGCAGCAAATGGTCCGCGCTCTCACTTGGGCTCAACGGCGGGGTTGATGCAATGGCTGTGAACGGATCTGACCTTTATGTGGGCGGGCAATTTACCGGGTATTACCACAGGATTGTTTCGACGGGGAATATAATTCTCCTTCATGCCTATCGTGTAGCCAAATGGAGCAACGGATGGTCATCGCTCGGCGCAGGAACAAACTACGGCGTTAACGCGCTTGCTGTACGTGACACAGACCTCTATGTCGGAGGTCAGTTTGATAGCGCCGGTGGACTGCCGGCAAAGAATGTGGCAAGATGGAATGGGAGCAGTT
>VBOC01000219.1:0-11125 GCA_005877655.1 Ignavibacteria bacterium | reverse complement strand
TGGAAGCGCCTGGTCGCCTCTCGGGTTCGGATTGAACGGCGCAATCCGTGCTCTCGCCGCTATCGGGTCTGACGTGTACGCGGGAGGTCTCTTTACAAGAGCAGCGGGAGTGAAAGTCAACTACATTGCGAGATGGAACGGAAGCGGGTGGTTTCCGCTAGGGACGGGGATGGACAATCCTGTCGTGGCATTAGCTGTCATCGGAACGGATTTATATGCGGGAGGTGTTTTTGATTCGGCCGGAGGAGTGAAAGTAAACTACGTTGCGAAGTGGGATGGGAGTAGTTGGTCGGCTCTTGGAACCGGTCTGGACAACCAGGTCGATGCGATTGCGTCCTACGGGACGGATTTGTATGCGGGAGGATTTTTTGAAAACGCGGGCGGAGGACCGGCAAGCCATATTGCACGATGGGATGGATTTGGCTGGTCGTCGCTAGGCATTGGATTACGTGGAACCAACTACGTCCAAACACTCCTTGCCACGTCCAACGGAATAGGAGGAACCAACGTATATGTCGGCGGACAATTCGATACAGCCGGAGGCGTCGCGGCGCGTTATATCGCCGAATGGAACGGCGGACACTGGTCTGCTCTCGGCACGGGGACGAACTGGAACGTTCTTGCACTTGCCGTGAGCGGGACAGACATTTACGCGGGAGGACTTTTTAATTTTGCTGGAGGAGTGCTTTCCCCCCACGTTGCCAGATGGGATGGCAGCACCTGGTCTGCCGTCGGATCCGGCGTTGGCGACTACAGCGTGCTTGCGATTGCCGTCTACGGCACGGATTTGTATGCCTCCGGGACCTTTACAGCATTCTCGAACTCTGATCCGCATGATATAGCGAGATGGAATGGCAGCAGTTGGTCACCGCTTGGCTCCGGTACAGGCCCGCGAGCGGGATACGGCACTCCGGAGGCTCTCGTTATCAGCGGAAACGACCTTTATGTTGGAGGGTATCTCAGGAGCGCAGGCGGAAAGCCCTCGATGTATTTTGCCCGTTGGGGATTGCCTCCGAGACCTTCTTCCGTCTCGATTGTACATCGATCGGGCTGGAATCTTGTCTCGACTCCCGAAGTCCCCTCGAACGATTCTGTAAAAGTTCTTTTCCCGGATGCTGTCAGCAAGGCATTTTCATATACCTCCGGGGGTTATCAGATAAGCTCGACGATGACTCCCGGCGTCGGATATTGGCTCAAATTTCCCACGTCAACCGGGGATTCGATTACGGGCACAGTATTCCCGAAGGACTCCGTCCCCGTGATTCAAGGCTGGAACCTCATCGGCTCCATCTCCCAGCCAATTTACGTGGGCTCGATTACGAGCAATCCGCCCGGAATGATCACCAGCAGGCTCTTTGGCTATTCCGGTTCGTATGTCATCGCGGATTCGATCCGGCCCGGCAGCGCCTACTGGGTGAAGACGAATCAAGCGGGCAAGCTCTTTCTAGCGTCATCCGGTCTGATGTCGGCATCAAACCGCATAAAAATTACTCCGACGCCAGAGCTTCCACCAGCTCCTCCGAATGAAAAAGCTGCAGGGGGGAGGGACATTCCGATTGCATTCTCATTGGACCATAATTATCCTAATCCTTTCAATCCGACCACTGTGTTGAGATATGCTCTACCTACCGCGAGCAGAGTCCGTCTGAGTATCTACAACGTCTTGGGGCAACTCGTTACGACACTCGTCGACCGTGACGAAGACGCGGGATACAAACAGATAAGATGGAGTGCATCTGCGGCGACGAGCGGCGTGTACTTCTATCGATTACAGGCCGGAAAATTCTCTGATGTGAAGAAGATGATGCTCGTCAAATGAGTGCCAAGCTAAACTTTTCCTAAATCTTGTCGGGTGCGGGGCGTGCGGGCACGCCGCTCTAAGTCCCGGCCGTGGTAAGACTCTGCGAGCCCCTGACTGTCCGAGCTTCTTTATCGCCTGAGGAGGCGTCCCTCACCCGCTCACATTGCTTGTCCCGCCGCATTTTCGTATTTTCAATCACCATTTGCGACACTGAATCCATCCTAGGATTATGATTTCACTTATCGTTCACCGAGGCGCCTGGGATATTCCCGAAAGTCTGGTCGATGCCCACCGGAAAGGGTGCGCCGCGGCCCTCGGCATCGGTTGGAATCTGTTGCAAAAAGGGGGATGCGCGGTCGATGCCGTAGAGCAGGTGATTCGGTTTTTGGAGGACGACGAGGCCTTCGACGCCGGACGCGGCTCCCATCTGAACGCTGTCGGCGAGGTCGAGCTCGATGCGAGCATCATGAACGGAAAGACGCTGCGCTGCGGCGCCGTTGCGGCGGTCCATCGCATCCGGAATCCGATCTCTCTAGCCCGCAAAGTTATGGATGAAAGCGAGCATATTCTTCTTGTTGGCACAGGCGCCGAGCGCTTCGCCGCCGAGCACCAGATCCCCACGTGCGATCCGAAGGAATTGATCGCGCCGAGAGAAGAGGAACTTTGGAAATCGATCCGGCGGAAAGGCCGATATGCCGGCAGGGATGCCTTCCATAAGAGTTCGGACAGGGGAGATACCGTCGGAGCCGTTGCTCTTGACAAGGAGGGGACGATCTGCGTCGGAACTTCCACAGGCGGCACGCTGAACAAATATCCCGGCCGGGTCGGGGATTCTCCGCTCATCGGGTGCGGTTCGTACGCCGATAACGCCGTGGGCGGGATCTCGACGACGGGGTGGGGGGAGGCGATCATCAAGGTGGTTCTGGCAAAAACCGTGATCGGACTTATGGAAACAAACGGCGGGAACGGGCAACAGGCGGCCGAGCGTGGGGTCGAGCTCCTGAAGAGCAAGGCGGACGGCTACGGCGGAGTCATCGTGCTCAATGCCCGCGGTGAATGCAGCATCGCGTTCAATACCCCGAAAATGGCGAGAGCGTACATGACGTCGCAGATGAAGGAGCCGTTCGTGGCAGTATGATTGCGACGTCGCTGGTTGGCCACCTCCTCGAATTAACCTCATCGGTTGACAAGAGCCGCAATCCCGCGGATTACATCGCGTCATCGTTTTTTCGTGAGAAGCATTATCTGGGAGCCCGGGATCGCCGGTTCATCTCCGAAAACCTTTTCGGAATGATCCGGCACCGGAGGTTCATAGAAGCGCTTCTGGAAGAACACATTCGCCTGCATCCGGAAGATTCCCACCTCGACGCCCCGCGCGTTCGATATCTCCCACTCTTCGTTGCTTATGCGGTCTGTGTTGACAGTCAATCGGTTGCAGACTCCGGCGACCGAACCGGCGGCGGGATCGATCACGACTTCAGCGATCCTTCCGGAAACGAAGACCATCGGAACTCCATCGCCGGAATTGATTCGCTCTGGATCACGTATTTTCCCCGCTCGGACCTTTCCTCCTTCGTTCATTCATTGCGGGCACTTCAACACCTCGATTTCATCCAACCAGATCGCCGGAATACCGAAGAGACTCTGCAGCCGCATCACGAGCGAGATATCGACGTTGACCTCCTTCGGCTTGCCGTGAAGTATTCCTTCCAGGACTGGATGGTGCAGGATTGGAACAACCAGCTTGGACCTGAAACGGAACGGCTCCTTGAGAGTCTCAATACGCCCGCGCGAGTTACCTTGCGCGTGAACCTTGCCAAGACAACCCGGGAGGATTGCCGTCTCCGGTTGCTTTCGGAGGGGATCGAAACCGATCCGACGCTTGTCTCGCCGGCGGGTCTGACTGCTCACAAACGATTCAACGCGCAGGCATCCGAAACTTTCAAAGCGGGCTGGTTTGAGCTGCAGGATGAGGGGAGCCAGCTCCTTTCCCTGATATGCGAGCCGCGGCCGGGGAGCGTCGTGATCGACGGTTGCGCAGGCGCCGGCGGAAAATCACTGCATCTTGCTGATTTACTAAAGGGCGAGGGAGAGATCATTGCGATAGACGTCGATCCATCGCGCCTCCGCGAACTCGAATCCCGAACCAGGAGAGCCGGGGTTACCATCATAAAGCCGATTCTTCGGGGGCGCGTGGAGCAGGGGCAGCTCTCGGGCGACATCGTCCTTGTCGATGCCCCCTGCACCGGGGTCGGCACGATCCGTCGAAACCCGGCACTCAAGTGGCGCGTGTCCGAGGCGTCCGTCCACCAGCACGCCGATTATCAGAGGCGGCTGCTCGATTTCTATCACCGATGCGTCAAACCGGGCGGCGAACTCGTGTACACGACGTGTTCCCTTTTGAAAGAGGAAAATGAAGAGGTCGTCGGTCCATTCCTCAGCTTTCATCCGGAATTCCGCCTCCGACGGATCGAAGCGGGTGTCTGCCCGCCGTCCATGATAACAGCGGAGGGTTTCCTGCGAGTACTTCCGTACCATGCCGATACAGACGGATTTTTTGCGGCAAGAATGATGCGGGAAGATTTTGCTTCTCGCAGGTCTATATCGTAGATTGGATCGCACTCCTGAAGGGAAATTCTCCATGAAGATGTATCAAATACTCCTCGTCCTGGGATTGTTGTTTGCGGCCTGTTCGCGAAAGACGGATGTCGATCTGTTCAATGAAGGCAAAGAGGCCCAGGAGAAGGGAAACTTCCAGCTTGCGGTCGAGCGCTATGAAGAAATCGTGACCCGTTTCGAGAAAACTGCGTATGCCGAGAGCGCTCTGTATCGCGCCGGCCTCGTCTATAATAACGACCTTCACGACATTCCGAAGGCGGTAGCCGCTTATCGCAAGTTTTTCGACCTCTACTCCCAGAACAAGCAGGCGCCGACGGCTCTGTTTCTGGCGGGATATCAAATATTTCTGGAGAAATATCCGAGCCATGAACTCGCGACTTCGGCGAGGTTCGAGCTCGAGACACTGGGGAAAGATCCGTCCTCCCTGCTAAGAATCGATACTGTTGCGGCGGGCGACGCCGGCTCGCCGCCCCCCGCGCGCAAGTCCGGCCCCGAACGACGGACCAAGCGGAAGGCCTCGCATTGATCGAGACGCGTCAGGAATACAAGAAGTATCTCCAGCCCGACGTCGTCGCGAGGCTCGCGAACATGGAACTCGTGGCGCGGCTGGTCGTCGAGGGGTTCATCACCGGCCTGCATAAGAGCCCGTATCACGGCTTCAGCGTCGAATTCGCCGAGCACCGGCAGTACATGCCGGGCGATGAGATCAAACATCTCGACTGGAAGATTTACGGAAAGACCGACCGTTACTACATCAAGCAGTTCGAGGAGGAGACGAATCTCAAATCATACATCATCCTCGATGCGAGCCGCTCGATGTCCTACTCCTCCGACGGACGCATGTCGAAGCTCGAATATGCGTCGTACATTACGGCGGCGCTTGCACGCCGCATGCCACGAAGTCGTACCTGAAGGAGATCCTCCGTCACCTAGAAAACCTCGAGGCGAGCAACAGGACCGGCACAGCGGAGTCTCTGCATGTGATCGCCGAGCGCATCAAGAGGCGCGGGCTGGTGATCATCCTCAGCGATCTGTTTGACAGGCCCGCGGAAGTCATGAGCGCCCTTCGACACTTTCGCCACAAGAAAAACGAGGTCATCGTCATGCAGGTCCTCGATCCGATGGAGCGGAGCTTTGCTTTCGGCCGGGACGCAGTTTTCAAGGATCTTGAAACATCCGAAGAGCTCATGACGCAGCCATTCCACATTCAAAAGGCCTATCAGGAGGAGATGAGACGGTTCCTCGTCACCTACAAGAAGGACTGCCGGGAAAATAACGTCGATTACATCCTCCTGGATACATCGACCCCGTTCGACGTCGCGCTGTTCGAGTATTTGCACAAGAGGCAGAGAATCGGCTGAGAGGGGGGATCGCAGCCGCGTTTTGACGCGGTCCGATCCGCCTGAAGCGAGGATGGGAGGTTGTACATTTTATGAGGAGGGTGTCATGCCCAGACAAAACGTTATCCTTGTCGCCTTTATCATTTCCGCAAGCTTGCTGAATTGCCGCGGTCCGGAGGGCCCGGTGGGCCCGCCCGGTGCGCCGGGCGAATCGCTTACCGACCCGCGAATCCAGCCGCAGGTCATCTTCACCTTCCCACCGGCGAACACAGTCGGGCCTTATGAATATTTCTCCGAGCGATACAACCAGATTCAATTCCGGTTTAACAAGATCATGGACAGAGCATCGGTTCATGACGCGGTCTATTTAACCTCACCGAATACGAAAGCCCACATCGACACAAGTTCCGTCTCTTCTCTCGGGGATGATCTCTGGTTCTCCTACCCGGTCGATTCGCCCCATTTCTTCTATAATTTCCGTTGGCGCATCGGAGAGACGTACACGTTGGGTATTTCGTCGACGGCAAAGGATGTCAACGGAAACACCTTGAGCCCTGCTTTCTCGATGACATTCAACCCCGAACCTTTTTTTCGCATCGTGAGGGTGAACCCGCCTCCGGGAGTTTCCGACGTCTCCAAGTTTTCCCTAATCTGGATTTACTTCAACAGCGCCGTCGACACCTCGACATTTTCAAAGATTCACATCACCCCGCCGATGCGCGGGCTATGGAATTATGGCTATGGATACTATTACCCGGATTCCTCCACCATCTACTTTTCGGGGACGCCGTTCAACAATAATACGACCTACACCATCCAGGTAGATGCCTCGGCCCGCGATGTCGACGGCCACACGCTCCAGCAGGGGTTCACCACATCCTTTACGACCGTGGCATTTCGTGTTTGGCGCTCCTTTCCCACCGACAGAAGTCGAAACGTGAACGCGTACAACGGGATAAACGTGTCTTTCACCGCTCCGCTCGACACCGGAAGTGTGCGCGCCGCCTTTTCCATCAGCCCCGCTCTTCAGGGAACGCTTGCCATATACTCGGGATCGAACTATTTTGATTTCATTCCGTTACCTCAGATGCAGCCGGAGGCGACCTACACGCTGACCATCAACAATTCGCTGCGATCCACGGACGGTGTAGCACTCTCTTCGCCATATCAGTTTTCTTTCACCATTGCTCCATTCGTAGTGGCGCGGACGTGGCCTTCCGACGGAGAGACAAACCTCTCCCGGCAAACCATTGTCACAGTGAATTGTAGCGCCTATATTGATTCATCCACGATCAACCCGTCATTTGCACTGAAGGATTCGAATGGTGTGACGGTGGGAGGGACTATATTTGATTCAGGCCGCAGCAACGAGTTTTCGTTCCTTCCGGGCACTCAGCTCGCGCCCAAGGCCTGGTACACGGGAACGGTTTCCATTGGTCTTAAGGCGCTGGGTGGAGGTCCGCTGAAATCTGAGTACATCTTTTCATTCAGGACGGGGAATTGAGGGCTTACATCCGACGGAAGTCTGATACGCGCTGAGTGCGTGCTAGACTCGCGGTCGAGGGCGCACTTAGGCATTCCGTCCCATCCCGAGTAGCGGGGGACGCAACGAGAATTCTGAAGATGGACCGCTCGACGGCGGATCTAAGCCCGGCTGGGCTGTTGGGTTTTCTTGCATTTCTTCCCCGCATTTAATAACTTGTAACCACACGATACGGGCGATTCCGATTCAATCGGGATCGCCTGCTTCGTTCTATCAGTGATTCTCCCATTTCGCTCTCACTATCGTAAGCGTGGAACAGGATAAACTGATCGTCAAGGGCGCGCGCGTCCACAACCTGAAGAATATCGACGTGGAAATTCCGCGCGACAAGCTGGTGGTGATTACCGGGCTTTCGGGATCCGGCAAGTCGAGCCTGGCGTTCGATACGATCTACGCGGAAGGGCAGCGGCGCTACGTGGAAAGCCTCTCGTCGTATGCGCGGCAGTTTCTGGGCCTTATGGAACGGCCGGATGTCGACTATATCGAGGGACTGAGCCCCGCGATCTCGATCGAGCAGAAAACGGTGTCGCACAACCCGCGCTCGACGGTGGGCACGGTGACTGAAATCTACGACTACCTCCGCCTTCTCTTTGCGAGGGTGGGCGTGCAGCACTGTTATAACTGCGACCGCATCGTCCAGAAGCAGTCGGTCGACCAGATCATCGACGCCGTGATGGCGTACCCGAAAGGGACAAAAATCCAGATTCTTGCGCCGGTGATCCGGGGAAGGAAAGGGCACTACCGGGAGCTTTTCGAGGAAATCGTCCGGGACGGCTACCTGCGCGTGCGCGTCGACGGCGCCGTGAGGGAAATCGGCAAAGCCATGCAGATCGACCGGTACAAGGTTCACGATATCGAGATTGTCGTCGACCGGCTCGCCGTCCGGCCGGACATGCGGTCGCGAGTCGCCGAATCGGTCGAGCGCGGCTTGCAGATGGGTTCGGGAATCGTGATCGTAAACCGCGACGACGGCAAGGACTCGCCGGGCGGCCGGGAGGGCGGCATCCCCGGAGACCAGCTCTACAGCCAGCGCCTCGCCTGTCTCTATTGCGGGATCAGTTACGACGACCCTGCTCCGAACTCCTTCTCGTTCAACTCCCCCTACGGCTGGTGCCCTTCCTGCAGCGGCCTGGGTGAAACGCGGGAATTCGACATCCGCCTGATCATCCCCGACGAAGCACTCAGCCTCAATGAGGAGGGGTTAGCCCCGCTCGGAAAGCCGCGCGATACATGGCTCTGGACGCAGGTGCGGGCAGTCGCAAAAAAATATGAGATCGATCTGGACGCGCCCGTTAAGAAGATCCCGAAAAATCTTCGCGATATTCTTCTCTACGGTGCGGGAACTGAAAAATTCGATATGCCCTACACGTACTCGAGCGGCCGGACGGTGCTCTACAAGCAGCGCTACGGCGGGCTGATCGCCGTGCTGAAGCAGTATCTCAGCGAGACCACGTCGGAGGGAATACGGCAGTGGGTCGAGTCCTTCATGAACACGAAACCGTGTCACGAGTGCGGGGGAGGGCGCCTCAGGAAAGAGAGCCTCGCCGTGAAGCTCACCGACGTGAAGACGAAAGGGAAAGTCAACATCCACCATGTCGTCGGACTTTCGATAAAAGACGCTTTCGATTTTTTCTCGTCGCTTTCACTTGGCGAGCGCCAGCTTCTCATTGCCCGTCAGGTCCTCAAGGAAATCACGCAGCGGCTCCGCTTTCTGCTGAATGTGGGCCTCGACTACCTCACCATTGACCGCTCGGCGCGAACGCTTTCGGGCGGCGAGGGGCAAAGGATCAGGCTTGCCACGCAGATCGGCTCGCAGCTTGTGGGCGTGCTTTACATTCTCGACGAGCCGAGCATCGGTTTGCACCAGCGGGACAACATCAAGCTGATCTCAAGTTTGAAGGAGCTTCGAGATCTCGGCAACACCGTTATCGTCGTCGAGCACGACAAAGAGATGATTCAGCGCGCGGATTACGTCGTCGACCTGGGCCCCGGAGCCGGCGAACACGGCGGCAACGTCGTGACCGCGGGGAGCCCCGGTCGCCTGAAGCTGCGCAATGAGGGCCTCGCTCAACGGGGCGGGAACTCCGGCAAGACGACATCGCCGGGAAACGGCCACGACGGTACGTCGTATACCGCGCTCTACCTGCTCGGGAAGCGGAAGATCGACGTGCCCGCGCTCCGCAGGAAAGGCAACGGAAAATTTCTCGCCGTCAAGGGCGCGAGCGGCAATAACCTTCAATCCGTGGATCTGAAGATCCCGCTCGGGACATTCGTCTCGGTGACCGGAGTCAGCGGTTCGGGAAAATCCAGTCTGATCACCGAGACCCTGTACCGCATACTGTCGCGCAAATTCTATAAGTCCAAGGACGTGCCGCTGCCCTATAAATCGATCGACGGGCTCGAACACCTCGACAAAGTCATCGAGATCGACCAGTCGCCGATCGGGCGCACCCCGCGATCGAACCCCGCGACGTACACCGGGCTCTTCACGCTCATCCGGGACCTCTATACGCAACTGCCGGAGGCGAAGATGCGGGGGTACAAGGTCGGGCGGTTCAGCTTCAATGTCAAAGGGGGGAGATGCGATGAGTGCGAAGGGGACGGGGTCCGCAAGATTGAAATGAACTTCCTGCCCGACGTCTACGTGCTGTGCGAGGTCTGCAAGGGAAAACGCTACAACAGGGAGACCCTCGACATTCTTTATAAAGGCAAGTCCATATCGGACGTCCTCGAGATGACCGTGGAGGAGGCGGTGGGATTCTTCAGCGAGATTCCCCGACTCCAGCGGAAACTCCGCACACTTCACGACGTGGGACTGGGCTACATCAGGTTGGGGCAGCAGGCGACCACGCTGTCTGGAGGCGAGGCGCAGAGGGTAAAACTCTCGACCGAGCTCTCGAAGGTTGGAACGGGCGCGACGCTCTACATACTGGATGAGCCCACCACCGGGCTCCACTTCGAAGATATCCGGATGCTGCTCTCCGTTCTCTCCAAGCTGGTGGATAAGGGTAACACCGTCGTTGTCATCGAGCACAACATGGAGGTGATTAAGACGAGCGACTGGATCGTCGATCTCGGTCCCGAGGGCGGCGAGGCAGGCGGAACAATCGTTGCCGAGGGAACGCCCGAACAGGTCGCCCGAATGGACAGATCATATACCGCGGAATTCCTCAGAAAGGAGCTGGGTGATTGACTTTAGGCATCCGGAGACGTATATTAGCCGCTGAGAACCGGTCTCCATGCACCCCTTCATCCAAATGCGCCCAATGATCTGAATGAGGCGCGGAGGAATAACATGAAACGAACCAAACTGCTTTTCGTCTTCGCTGGCTTTGCAGCCATTTTCCTCGTGAGGGATACCCCCCAAGCTCAACAGATCTTCTGGTCAAAGGTAGATTCTTTTTCCGTCACGGATTTTGCCTTTCATCCGAACGGAACTATTTTCGGCGCCCTGTCGAATCTGTCCAGCCAACCAAAGGGAGTGCTTCGATCAACCGATAACGGGAGCTCATGGGTTACGGTGTTGCCCTCTCAGATTGAAAAACTCGGCGTCGATCCGCAAGGAGAGATATTTGCGGCGGACTACTTTACCGTCTATCGCTCGAGAGACAATGGAGACACATGGGGCGCGATCAACACGCCCTTTCTGGGTGGGAATACCTTCATGACGGCGTTCCGGATCGACGCATCGGGGGGTCTTTTCCTGGGCGTCGGAAACCCGGCAAGGATCTTTTTCTCAGGCGATCACGGTGCAACGTGGACAGCACATAATCTCAGACGAAAGGACGGGGCAGTCTATGACATTCTGACCGTGAACGGAAC
>VBOC01000217.1:1242-3752 GCA_005877655.1 Ignavibacteria bacterium | reverse complement strand
TGGAAGAGACGGTGCTCAGCCTGGGACAGGAGGTCGTGGTGATCGGTGAGAAACCGTTGTTCAATCTCGAAGAAACTCAGACGAGCCGTTCGATGAAAAGCGAAGACATCAAGGCGGCCGCCGTGCAGAACGTCCAAAATATCGTCGCGATGCAGGCTGGTGTTGTGCAGGCGGACAACGAGATTCACATCAGGGGAGGGAGGACGTACGAGAACGCTTACCTGCTCGATGGAGTTTCCGTGCAAGACCCCCTTGCGGGCACCGGCTTCGGATTGCAGCTAAGCCCGGCTGCGATTCAGGAAGTCGAAGTCATCACAGGCGGATACAACGCGGAATACGGCCAGGCGACTTCCGGAATCGTCAACATCACGACCAAGGAGGGGGCCCAGAAATACAACGGTTCATTGACGTACAAGCGCGATCATTTCGGTTTCAATCAGAACGCACGCTCCAATGAGAATACCGACATCTATGAGGTCAGCCTGAGCGGTCCCGAGCCGCTGACTTCGTACATCCTGCCTTCGATCGGAGCCGCTATCCCCGGGACATTGAGCTTTTTCGGAACCTTCTATACGAACCTGACCGACACCTACACCCGGTGGGTACAACGCCTTCTGAACGGGCAGCCGGCCGGATATCAAGTGAGCGTTCCGCATCAATTATACTCATCGCTCTATCCGAACAGCACGTTTCTCACGCCGCGTGCCGGCAACAACTGGTCCTGGCTCGGCAAGCTGACCTGGAAACCGATGTCCACGCTGAAAGTTGCCTACACCTATTCCACCTCGATCTCGATCGACCAGGATTCCAAGTCGGTGCAGGCAACGCTGGAGCATGTCGAAGCGCAACCCGGCTATCAGTTCGAGTTTCAAAATATCCCCGACAGCGCGAATACTTTTACCCAGCGAAATATCCAGCATTCCATTACGCTCACGCATACGCTGAGCCCGAAGACTTTTTATGAACTCAGGTTCAGCCGGTATACCGCCCACGTCCGGGGGGATGCCAACGGAAAGTATTTCGATCTGTACCATGAGCCGAAGGATATTGTGACGCTCCCGCTCCAGTATTACAATCTTGCCCGGGACACGATCGGGGTGATTCCCGGCGACGGTTTTTTTGACATCGGCAATGCGTCCCGGTGGCGTGACCATTCGCTAACCGAATACACCCTGAAGGGGGACCTGACGAACAATTTTACGGAAAAACACAAATTTAAGGGGGGAGCCGAATTTCGGTTTCAGGACCTTCAGATGGTCGACATCGTGTCGCCCTGGTTCAAGCCGCTCGGGCTGAACTACGACATCTATCGGGTGAATCCCGCACAGGGGGCATTCTACGCCCAGGACAACATCTCCCTGAAAGGGATGATTTTGAATTTCGGCCTTCGATTTGACTATTGGTTTCCGGGCAAGTTTGTCGACTCGACGGTCGCGCTTCCCTCGGCCCAGACGAATATCCCGGACGCGGTCCGCACGGCGTACTTCGGAGACACCTTCGGATTCTTCGGCCGGCGATGGAAGGGCCGGCTGAGCCCGCGGCTCGGGATCTCCCATCCGGTCTCCGATAATCAGACGCTGTTTTTCTCGTACGGTCATTTCTCGAAACTGCCCAGACCGCAGTTCGTTTACTCAAAGCTTGCGGCGACCGCGGCACGCTCGACCTTCCAGACGATAGGTAATCCAAACCTGAACCCCGAGACCACGGTCTCCTACGAGCTGGGATTGCGGAATCAGATCAGCGGCAGCGATGTTCTGACCGTCACCGCATATTATAAAGACATTTTCGATTACATTACCGCTCGGAGCGTTCAGATTCAATCGTCGCGATTCAGCGGCGGGACCTACACGACCTACGTCAACCTCGACTACAGCCGCATCCGGGGGCTTGAGGTTGAATATAAGACAAGAATCGGCAACTGGTTTCGAGGGACGATCTCCGGATCGTATTCGATCGCTACCGGAAAGAGCTCGACGGCGGATGACGCGCTGTTCAACCTTCAGCAGGGGCTTGAGGAGAATATCAGGGAGGTTCCGGCTGTGTTCGACAGGCCTCTTCAATGCGGAATCAATCTCAACTTCAGTTCGAGAAAGAACTCCCCGCTGCTCGGGTTCGGCCAGGGTATCCTCGACGACTACAATGCCTTCATCAGGATCTTCTACGAGTCCGGCAAGCGGTACACGAGACAAATCCTCTTCGGATATGATCCGTCAACCGGGCGACCGGCCTACATCCCGGATTACCGGAATCCGTACTCCCTCGTGGGCGACCCGTGGTTCTATGTGGACCTTAACTTCGAAAAATACATCGATGTTGGGGTGGGAAGGCTGAGCGTCTCGGTTGAGGTCCAGAACCTTCTCAACAGGAAGAATTCGCAGATCATTAACCCGGTGACAGGCCGGGCGTACGAGTACGGGGATCCCACCCAGTACCCATCTCCTCAGGTCAACGATCCGCTCTATCCCGATCTGACCGCGCCGGTGACTCCGTTTCCCTATAATGCGGCTCGC
>VBOC01000217.1:0-1226 GCA_005877655.1 Ignavibacteria bacterium | reverse complement strand
CTTTACCTTCTAGCGATGAGAAACTACTTGAACATCCGCCTTCCCGGGCAGACCGCCTTTATGACGCTCTTGATTGTCCTTGCCGCGACGAACTGCCCCGCTCAATTGATACCGAATCTTGGCGGCCAGCGCGTCGGGATCTCGGCGTTCCAATTCCTTAAGATCGGAGTCGGGGCGAGAGGCGTCGCACTGGGGGAGACATTTGTGGCGATCGCAAATGATGCTTCCGCCCTCTACTGGAACCCGGCCGGTTTGGCGCAATTTTCGGAAAACGAGATGATCTTCGCCCATACCGAGTATGTGGTCGACATCAAACACGAATTCCTCGGCGCGGTCTACCATCTCGGTCCCGGCGACGCCCTGGGATTTTCGGTGACGTCGCTCCATACGGCAGATATGGAGATCACCACCGAGACGCAGCCCTTCGGTACCGGACGCTTCTTTTCGTTCGGCGATCTGGCGTTCGGGTTGAGTTATGCCAGGAAAATGACCGACCAGTTCAGTTTCGGGATTACGCTCCGTTATGTCGAGGAGACGCTCGACCTCCTCAAGATGCGGGGGATCGTTGCCGATCTCGGCACCTACTACTGGACAGGTCTCGGCACGTCGCGGTTTTCCGTCGTGGTTTCGAATTTTGGCGCCGATGTGGCGCCGACCGGCGAAGCGACGGAATTCGGCGGCGGGCACGTCAACTCGTTCCAATCCTTTTCTCCGCCGACCCAGTTCAAGATCGGATTTGCGATGGAGCCCGTCGAGATGGAGAATCAGCACATCACGACCTCCGTCGAGCTGAACCACCCGAACGACAACGCGGAGAATGTGCATCTCGGCATCGAATATCAATGGGAACAATGGCTCTGGCTGCGGACCGGTCTCAAGCGAACGATTGGAGAACGGTTATTCGGACGCGATAACGCCACTTCAAATGACGTTACATTCGGGTTTGGGGTCGCCGCACCCGTGGCAACGAACCGCATCAACGTCGATTATGCCTATGCGAATTTCAACACGCTCGGCGGCGTCCACCGGATATCGCTCGGATTAACATTCTAAAGCCATGAACCTCACGACAATCACCCTCTTTGGTTTGCTTCTTGGCATCTCTATGGCGGGATGTGAGAAGCGGTTCGATTTGAGTACGCTGCCGAATCCCCAGCAGGTACCGACGGTCGGGGATACGAGTTACGTTGAGCTCTATCCACCCTGGGGGGGGTTCGAAAGTCCCC
>VBOC01000218.1:4033-10429 GCA_005877655.1 Ignavibacteria bacterium | reverse complement strand
CGTAGAAAGTTTATCAGTTTGAAATCGCCGACCGTTTCCCATTTCCGGGCAGGGTCGGGTTAACCGCAATATCAGCAGGATATTTTATGAAGAGAGACTTTGTATCGTTGACAGGCTTTTCGAAGGATGAAATTTCGGAGATCTTCGAGCTGTCCGGTTGGCTCAAGGAGCAGCCCCGGCCCGATTATCGACCCCTTGCCGGCAAGAGTGCCGCGCTCATTTTCGAAAAACCGTCCCTGAGGACACACGTATCATTTCAGGTCGGGATATCCCAGCTCGGCGGGGATGCGATATTCCTGTCACAGGAAAACATCGGCCTATCGATGCGCGAATCGGTCCGGGATGCTGCGGAGGTTCTCTCGCGCTACAACGATCTGATCATTGCGCGCACGATGGCGCACCGAACGGTTGAGGAGCTTGCAGCACATTCAAGCGTCCCCGTCATCAACGCGCTGACGGATCGTTTGCATCCGTGCCAGATTCTGGCGGACGCATTCACTCTGAGGGAACGCGGCTTGCTGTCTGAGGGCGCGAAGATCGCGTTCATCGGCGACGGAAATAACGTAGTCAACTCATGGTTAGAGCTCGCCGGTGTGATTCCGATACATTTTGTGCTTGCATGTCCGGAGAAATACCAACCCGATCCGGATATTCTCATGCTGGCGAAGGCAGCAAAGATCAGCCGCATCGAGATCGTTCGCGACGCCTACGCCGCGGCGGAGGATGCCGATGTGCTCTATACTGATGTGTGGGTGAGCATGGGTCAGGAGGGAGAGAGGTGCGCACGGGAGGCCGCGTTCAAGAATTATCAGGTTAATGCAAAACTCCTTCGCGAGGCTTCCCCTCGCTGCCTCGTGATGCATTGCCTGCCCGCTCACAGGGGTGAGGAGATTACTGCCGATGTCCTCGAAGGGGAGCATTCGATCGTCATGGAACAGGCGGAGAATCGCTTGCATGTGCAGAAGGCAATCATCGCGCACCTTCTTGAGGAAGGGCAGCCCGAACGAGAGGATCGGCGCACATTTTCGCGGGTTCTTGAAGGGTGAGGCGCAATGACGAAGAAAACCCGGCATTTCGCCATAAAGGAAGTTCTGAGCACAAGGCAGATCGCAAGTCAGGATGAATTACGGCTCGAGCTCAGGAAGAAGGGATTCGATGTTACCCAGGCGACGCTGTCGCGCGACCTGAAGGAGCTCGGGGTGGGCCGGATTTCCACGGGTGAAGGGGCGCACTACACGCTCCAGCCGGAGTCCGAAGTCCAGATCCTGCGACCTGTCGTAGGAGCTCAAGTTGTGTCAATGACGGCCAACGAGAGCCTGATTGTCATCCGGACTCTCCCCGGCTGCGCGAACGCCGTAGGGGAGTTTCTCGACGCACAGCATAAGGGCGAAATCATCGGAACGATTGCCGGCGACAATACACTCCTCGTTATCCCACAGTCGCAAAGCAAAACAAAACGTCTTATGGAACTTCTGCGCGGACAGTTGATCGAAGGAGAGCAATGAAGAAAGGTAAAATCGTCGTCGCCTATTCCGGAGGGCTCGATACCTCAGTGATGGTTGCGTGGCTCAAAGAACGATATAAGGCGGAGATCATTACGGCCACCGGTAACCTGGGACAGGAAAAAGAGCTCAAGGGCGTTCGGGAGAAAGCCCTGCGAACCGGCGCGTCGAAGGTCTACATCCGGAACCTGACGAAAGAATTTGTCGAGAAGTTTTGCTTTCCCGCTCTCCGCGCGGGCGCGCTTTATGAACACGCGTACCCGCTGGCGACATCGCTCGGCCGCCCCCTTCTTGCGAAAATGCTCGTCGACGTCGCGCGGAAGGAGGGTGCCGATACAGTCGCTCATGGATGTTCAGGGAAAGGGAACGATCAGGTACGCTTCGAGGTATCTGTCGGCGCGCTGGCGCCGGAGCTCAAGGTGGTGGCTCCGCTCCGCGAGTGGGAGTTCAAGTCGCGCGAAGAAGAAATCGCCTACGCAGCCGATCACGGAATTCCGGTCACGGCCACACGGTCGAGCCCGTACTCGATCGATGAAAATATCTGGGGAACGAGTATTGAGTGCGGCGCACTCGAAGATCCAAGACGGATGCCCATGGCTGATGCGTATCAACGGACAGTCGCCCCGGAGAAAGCGCCCGGGAAGCCCGAATACGTCAGGATTGAGTTTGATAATGGTATCCCGGTCGCACTCAACGGCAAGAAGCAAGATTCCGCCGCGATCGTGCAATCGCTAAATAGGATCGGCGGTGCTCACGGTGTCGGTAGAATCGACCTGGTCGAGAACCGCCTTGTCGGAATTAAATCGCGGGAGATTTACGAAGCGCCCGCCGCTACTATTCTGCACTTTGCCCATACCGAGCTCGAGCGCCTCACTCTCGACAAGCCGGTATTCGATCTCAAGTCCGAGCTGGCTCAGGAGTATGCGAATCTTGTCTACAACGGCTTATGGTATTCTCCCGTGAGAAATGCACTCGATGCATTCGTTATAGAAACCCAGAAATGCGTTTCCGGGATCATCAAAGTGAAGCTGTACAAGGGCGCAGTGTCGATTGCCAGTCGGACATCGCCGTATTCCTTGTACAGCCCTGAGCTCGCGACCTACACAAAGCGGGACCAGTTCGATCATCGCGCATCAGAGGGGTTCATTAAGATTTTCGGGTTGCCATTGAAGACCGTTCACCGAGTCCGTTCAAACGGCTCCGGTAAGATCGCGCGCCACAAGATTCACTCCTGATGTAATTCCTCCATGCCCCTCTGGAACGGACGCTTCAAAACGCGGCTTGATCCCCGGGCACTCCGATTTTCCTCATCACTCAAGTTCGACCGCAGATTATTCAGGGAAGACATCGCAGGAAGCATAGCCCATGTGGCAATGCTCGCCAGAAAGAAGATTGTTTCCCCAAGTGACGCAAAAACAATACAGCGCGGTCTCCGGCAAATCTCCCGGGAAATCGAATCGGGAAGATTAGCGCTTGACGCCACGCAACGCTTCGAGGGGGAGGATATCCATATGGCGATTGAGGCGAGGCTGATTCAGAAAATCGGGGACATTGGAGGTAAACTTCATACCGCCCGCAGCCGGAATGACCAGATCGCTCTCGATGAGCGGCTCTACCTCCGGGGATCCATCCACACCATCATCCGTCTGATTGCTCAGCTTCAGAAGGCAATCGTTATCAAGGCGGATCGGTACAAGGACCTGATTGTACCCGGATACACCCATCTGCAGCGTGCGCAACCCATATTACTCGCACACCATCTGCTCTCCTACATTTCGATGCTGGATCGTGATCGCGAACGATTTTCAGACTGCATGGATCGTGTGAACCGGTCGCCGCTCGGCGCCGGAGCACTCGCCGGAACATCCTTTCCGATCGACCGGAAGTATGCCGCCCGTAAGCTCGGCTTTGGCAGCCTCATCGAGAACAGCATTGATGCGGTCAGCGATCGCGATGTTCAGATTGAGTTTCTGTGCTGCTGCGCGATTACGATGATGCATCTCAGTCGGTTCGCCGAGGTGCTCATAATCTGGAGCTCTACGGAGTGGAATTTTGCGGAGATCGGCGACTCCTACTCGACCGGAAGCAGCATCATGCCCCAGAAAAAGAATCCCGATATCGCTGAATTGGTGCGCGGAAAAACAGGACGCGTTTACGGGGATTTAATTGCGCTTCTTACGATCATGAAGGGGCTTCCTCTGGCCTACAACCGGGATATGCAGGAGGACAAGGAGCCTCTCTTCGACGCCGTGGATACGCTTTCCGGATGCCTCGATATTTTTGCGTCGATGCTCGATGGCATGAAGTTCAAACCGGTGAAGTTCGATCAACCTGGAGCCGATCTTATTCTTGCGACGGAATTGGCAGATTATCTGGTGACAAAGGGATTGCCATTCCGGAAGGCACATTCGATCGTAGGGAGGCTCGTTGTTTTTTGTATCAAGAAAAAGCGCGCCCTGAAAGACATTTCGTTGAAGGAATACCGGCAGTACTCGAGACGCTTCGACAAGGATATCTTTCGATTCATCGATCTGCGCACGTCCCTCCTGCAGAAGAGATCAACAGGATCGACGTCCCCAGTAGAGGTCGGGAGGGCAATTCGGAGATGGAAGAGCAGATTGAGAATCTTCCGTTAACGCGTTCTTCACAAGCCCCTTTCTACCAGTTTTACCATCCACGGCTCAATTACCCCCCGACCGACCGACGTCGGGCCAAGCCTGTTCATACAAGCGCCGCGGGTATTTGGAAGGGGTCAGTTGAACAGCGCTATTCTGCGGCGGAGCAAACCCTTCACGGTTGCGAGTATGAGGAATGAGAGAATGAGCAGGATCAGCGCAAGTGTCAGCGCGACCCTAAGATCGATCTCGAACCCCATGTAGATTGCGAGCGGCATCGTTTGCGTCCTGCCTGGGAAATTCCCGGCAAAAATGATCGTAGCCCCGAACTCTCCCAGAGCCCGCGCCCATGTCATGACCACTCCCCCCGCTACCGAAGGGAGAGAAAGGGGCAGAGTTACCGTCCAAAAAATCTTCGAAGGCGACGCTCCGTCGATTGCGGCTGCCTGCTCAAGATCACGGTCCACGGTGGCGAAGCCCGCGGCAGCGGACTTAATAAAGAAGGGCGATGCGACAAATAGCTGAGCAAGAATGACCGCGATCTCCGTGAAGGGTATGTCAACCTGCAGATTGTGCAGCGCGGCGCCCAAGAGCCCCCGGCGACCGAAAGCTATCAGTAACGCGATGCCCGCGACTGAAGGCGGCAGGACGATCGGGAGATCGATCAATACGTCGACGATTGTCCGACCGATAAACTTTCTGCGCGCAAGGAGATAGGCAAGTGGGGTTCCCGCGCAAACGGTGATGCCTGCTGTGATCAGTGTTGTCACAATGCTTAGCTTGATCGCGTCCGCGACGGAAGAATCAAACAAAGTAATCAGTACGTCGCCTGACGATGTGCGGAGGATTAATGCAAGTAATGGTACTGCTAGAAAGAGCAGGAGAGGAAGGCTTGCAAGGAGGAGCATCCAACCGGCGCGGTCCATGCCTCCCGATATCGCCGCCGAACTCCGGGGTTGCTGCGGGATAGCACTTTGATCCTTCACCGTTTTGCTGGTGCTGCTGCGGGAAGGAGACCGAACTCGCTGAGCGTCGCCTGGCCATTCGCGGATAAAATGTACTCTACAAACCTCTGCGCGGCGTCTCGATGTTTGGCATTTTTCGAAAGGGCTATGGGGTAGTCCCCGATAACATTCAGACTGTCCGGTATCGAGATCCGATCGATGCGATGTGCGGTATCTCTCGAGATATCAGAGGTGTAGACAATTCCGGCGTCTGCCTCTCCGATTACGACCTTACTCAAGACCGCGCGTACGTTCTCCTCGTAGGACACGACATTTTTGAGCACGTCTTCTTTGAACTGTTTATCCGCACTTCTCCCACGGGAGAATCTATCGAGGAACTCGACCGTGTATTGACCGGCCGGAACGGCCTTGTCGGCAAGAACAATTTTGAGGTTTGGCCTGGCCAGGTCGTGCAGCGATTTCAGTCCCGCATCATTCTTTTTCGGTACAATAACCACAAGACGATTGTGGGCAAAAGTCTCTACGGAGCTACTGTCAATTTGGTCTGATGCAACCGCGGCGTCGATTTGCTTCCGACTTGCGGGGGCGAACACGTCGACGGGTGCACCTTGAACAATCTGTTGCAAGAGTTGTTGCGAGCCCGCAAAGTTGTACGTGACGTGTATGTCCTGGTTTGCGGTGTCAAAATCTCTACCGATGGCTTGAAAGGCGTCAGCGAGTGATGACGCCGCGAATACAATCAGCTCAACCCTTTTTTCAGTGTGTGCGGCGGACATCTGGTGCCGTGCCGTCATGAATCCGAGGATAAGCGTAAAACCAATGAGGATTTTGCGATCGACCATTGTATTCTTTTAGATCAGGAAATGAGCGAAAAGTATGGGAAAGAAACAACAAACCAGCTCATTTGGGATCGTGTAAGTGAGGTGAGAGGCTGAGCGAAGATTTCTTGCGCCCGACAATCGGCGAGCCGATTAGCAGAAACTGAAACGGTTGGAATCTGCCGACGAATGATTATATTGTGGCGGGCAATGTCGGGGGACACATGGGAGGACTTTTGGACCGAATCAGCAGAGCCATTTAATAAAGTTGTGGAAGGAGGCATCAAGTGATCCGAACGACGCTCGTCAGCGGGGTGATAATCCTATTGTTTATGACCACTGAGTGTGTTGGCCAGGGAGAGTCAGCAGTACCGTTCTTGCTGATTTCGCCATATGCTGAGACCAACGCCATGGGCCAGGCCTCTGTCGCCACTTTTACTGACGATCCACTGGCCCCTTTCGATAACCCCGCGCATTTGGGTATGCAATCCCTGAG
>VBOC01000218.1:0-3978 GCA_005877655.1 Ignavibacteria bacterium | reverse complement strand
TGGGAGTCGAGCCGGAGGTGGGATTTGGATTGGGCTATTCCAGCATCTATCTGAACCTCGGTGATTTCATTATCTCAGGGCCCGGAGGACCCATCCCTTTTGGGACATATACTGCATACGAAACATCTGATCAGTATACGCTGGGCGTTGGAATTAACTACTGGATCAAGGCATCAGGAGGTATAACGTTCAAACACATCTTTTCAAGTCTATTCCCTTCTGGTTTTATTCAGGGACGGCGGGCAACGAATCCGACCGTTGACGCATATGACTATGGTCTCATATTCGATGTGCCATTCGTGGAGATCCTATCCCGCTTAGGACAAGAACCGATAAAGGTTTCACAGTACTGGTCGCCAATATTCGATGTTCGTCTGGGATTTGCCAAGAACAATCTTGGTAATCAGACAGTGACCTACCTCGAAGGGGTTTCTTCCGACCCTCTTCCACGTTATGCGCGAATCGGATTAGGTTTCAATCTTGGGATCCTATACACGAGTGACAAAGTGGAATTTCAGCCGGTCGCTTTTAAGTGGACAACTGAGGCAAATGATATTTTGGTTCGCCGTTATCCTCCAGTCATCGACTCATCGACTCAAGCGGTCTTGATGGATGGCTATTGGGAATATCAGACCGGATTGGGCGATATCAACTTCTTTGACGAGGTCATCCTTGGCCACACGAATGCACAGACGGTAAAGAAAAAGGGGTGGGAACTGAATTTCTGTGGTCTGTTGTCTTTACGCGGGGGAAGACTTGATGAGGACCCGAATCATGGGAACCGGCGCTTCAGCACGTCAGGGTGGGGTTTCCGAACTTCAGGAATCACAAGGTGGCTCGGGTCGGAAAATGTTCTTGGTTTCATCCTGAATCACGTGGACATTCGGTATGACCACAGTGACCTTACGACGGATGAAGAAAACCATCCCCTGTCAGGAACAAAATTCGATTCGGTGCAGATAATCATCTTGAATTAATACCCGTCGAGGATTGTGTAATCGGTGGGGCTGAAGAGTGCGCCCAGAGGGAGTTGAACCCCCAACCCTCAGATCCGAAGTCTGATGCTCTATCCAGTTGAGCTATGGGCGCAGCGAAATCAGAACGATTTGGGCAGTTTCAATTGTCAAAAGCTCAAGAAATATTATCTCCCGCCGCGATAACCGTCCCAAAATGGTAACAATTTTTCGCCTCACCTCCAAGAATTTCATTTCTTTCCAATAATTTCATTTATTATAGAAGAGACACCCCGATGCCCTGATGATCATGTCGGGGCTTTTTGTTGGAACTGTCGACTTCAGGTGTACCTTATCGTGCCGTGGCACGGGCTGAGACCACGCTTTAGGTGATTCGTTTCATAGCTTCTAGTACCGGTTGGGCGTAGATTTTAACAGATAGTTTTTGAAGACTCAAGTCTAATCTCGAGAAAGGAAGACAATAGCCGTGAAATGGTTTCTTTTTCTCTCAGCTTGTCTAATCGCCAGTCTTGGATGTCGGGGCACGTCTGATAATCCGACAACCATTGATCCATTCAGGAAAATTGAATCATTGACCACATCCCACCTCAATTCGGCGACAACGATAAGTTATGGGATGATTACAACTCAGGTCCTAAAACATGTTCCATTCAACGGAGCGATTGATAGTATTATCACGACTGCTACCGTTCAATTGCTTGACAGCAGTGGAATATTCATCAAGAATTTTGAATTTCAACCTTCTGGAGATCCATATCCTGGGTATTGGAGATGCGATAGTGTTGATACGGCAAAGACATATATCATTCAATTTCTAACTGAACAGTTTGACACCAACAGCTGGGTGTATTTCAGTTGCTTAACAGCACAATATGGAGTTGAGGAAATTTACGGCAATCGATACCTAGTGGTTCCTTCCGATTTTGTTTATGAGCCAGTTTGGGGGGAGGGGCAGGCATATCCAAGGCAGTTTTATGTCGGTTTTGAATTTCGACAAGAAAAATAGCCCTCCGTAGCGCGACAAGCGCTACTTTTTGTCCATCGTCAGAGCCCCGAACCGCGTCTTGCTGCACCATTAGGATGCCAGGCGAATTACTCGTATATTGTTAGGAGCAGTGTGACTCTTTCCTAGCGGGCCGGGGATAATTGACCCACCTTCACGTTCCGAGCCCTCACACTTTTCATTAACTCACACAAGGACTTAAGAGAATGACACTTTGCGCAGCAAATCTATCTCAACAGGTGACCGAAGAGGACTTGCGACAGGCGTTTCGAGTCTATGGGCAGGTATCTTTCGTTAATCTCATTAAAGACCGGTTCCATAAGACTCCCGCAGGGTTCGCGATGATTGTGATGCCCGATCAACTGGAGGCACAAGCCGCGATCACCGGACTTCATATGAAGGAATTTAAAGGCCAGGTACTTAAGCTCAACGAAGCGGGTATCCGTTCAAAATAGAGATATGAGGTGCTACGCGCTGGAGGTACTCTACCATAGTTCAGTTAACGGTAGGTCTCAATTAGATTTGTTAACTCAGAGGCCAAGATGATCAAGCAAGGCGATCGGTGGGAATTGTACCGGGATAAGTCAAACCAGTGGCAATGGCGGAAGTTTGAGAACAACAAGGTCGTCGCCGTTTCAGGAGATGGTTTTTACTCGCGCCGGGCGTGCGCGAAGGACGCGAGACAGAGAGGGTACGAAGGCGGTGAAGCGCACTTGTCTCAACAGTTCAGTGAAGGGAAGAATCCCATCATTTAGCCGGCCCCGGGGAACTCTTGTTGAGGGACCCCGTTGTTTTCGGCCCAGATGATCCGACGCCTCTCGTCTACTTCGATGTACATCGCTCCACAGATAGAGTTCATACTGACCTCTACGAACACTGACCCGCTAGCCTAGCGCTCTCGAGAACTCCGCGATTGTTGTCTGCCCGCTCGCAACTTTCTTAATTGCATCCTGAAAAATGTTCTCGAAACCCGATGCTCGGGCGGCCTCCTTCAGTTTCAAAATACCGGCCTGTTGGTAGATGAGATCCCTCATCTGGTCATTCACGATGAGGATCTCGTGGATTGCAGTCCTCCCCCGATATCCCGTACTCTGGCAGCGGGCGCAGCCCTTTCCGCGGTAGAACTTTGGTTGCCCGGCAACCGTCGTCATAAAGGTGAAATGTTCCTGTTCGGTGGGGGTATATTCTTCCTTGCAGGAATCGCACACTCTCCTGACGAGCTGCTGATAGACGATACCGGCAAGCGTTGTCGCCAACCAGTACGCGGGAATCCCGAGGTTCAATAGGCGCAAGATCGTTCCTACCGCATTGTTCGAGAGCATCGTACTCAGAACGAGATTCCCCGTTAGTGCAGCCTCGGCCGCGACTATCCCTGTCTCCGCATCCCTGATCTCACCGAGCATGATCACATTCGGATTCTGGCGGAGGATCGACCTGAGGGCTTCCGCAATCGTAAATGTCTTGTCTGTTGAAGTCGTCACCTGAGATGCGAAATCAAGCCTGTACTCGACGGGATTTTCGACGGTGATGATATTCTTGTCGACGGATTGGATGTCATTCACCGCGGCGTACACAGTTGTGCTCTTCCCCGAGCTTGCAGGCCCTGTCACGAGGATGAGTCCCGAGGGCTTATGGAGCAATAAGCGGAACTTTTCCAGAGACTCCTTCGTAAAGCCAAGCTCCTCGACGTTTGCAACGGTTGCATTTTTTTCCATAATCCGGAGGGCCACGCGCTCCCCCATCAACACCGGCATCGTATTAATCCTGAAGTCGAATTGGTGCGAGCCGACCGTTAGCGAGAACCGACCCTCCTGGGGTTTCTTCTTCTCAAACGAATTGAGGTTCCCCCGGGTCTTTAAAACGCTGGCGAGATTATCGGCAATTTCTTTTGGCAGTGAAAGCAGTTTCCGCAGGATACCTTCGTTTCCGATACGGATTCTGAGTTCGGTTTCGGTGGGTTCGATATGCAGGTCGGAGGCGCCCTCCTTTACTGAACGGAGG
>VBOC01000001.1:18571-20994 GCA_005877655.1 Ignavibacteria bacterium | reverse complement strand
CCGATCCTCGAGCTCGCCCCGGGCCTCTTGAAGGGATTCAACGGCCTCGCGGCGTTCGGCGCCCGCAGCAGCCAGGCAGAGAGTCGTCAGAGCCACGACCCCCATAAACATCTGCAACCCCATGAGGCGCTCGTCAAGGTTGTGGCCCTGGAAGGGCCCTGATCCCGATGACTCAAACCAGACTGCGACGATCGAGAGAACAAACGTCGAGGTCGCGGCTCCCTTCTGTCCGAACCGCAGGGCCGCCCAGATCAGGACGGGAAAGATATAGTACGGTTTGATGTATTGCGCCAGAGTGGGATGAAACCAATCGCCGAAATTTATCATCGCCACCGCGGCCAGAAGGAGGGCGAGGAGCGCTGCTTCGAATGTTCGCGAGGATGCTTGTCCTTGGGGCTGCGTGCGGAGCCATGCCGTGATCAACGGAAAGACGACAAGCGCGCCGATCGCATCGCCGATCCACCAGGTCATCCAGGTGTAGCCGAAACCTCCCGAAGCGATTTTCCCGGCGATCCACAGGCTTGACACGCCGATGCTGGAACTGACCGCGGTACTGAGAAGCACACACAGGATCACGAAACCCAGGACATCCCGCACGCGTTCGAGACGCTCATCAAACCCACCCCGGCGGAAAAGGTAAACCGCAATAACCGCTTCCATCGTGTTCCCGATTCCGATCGAGAGCGCAACCGGGATCGGCGCGCCCACCGTGGCATTCGCCACGAATGCACCGAGCAGGACGCCCGGCCACAGCCGATACCCGAAGATCAGAAGGGCAGCAATGGAGATTCCCGTGGGGGGCCAGACGAGAGTGGCAAAGCCGGAGACTGCGTTGATCGTGAGTCCCAGTCGAGCCGCTCCGAAGTAGACGGCGGCGAGGATTAAAATCTCCGCCGCTTGCCGCGCCCGGGAGGGCGTATCAGTTCGCGTGGGCATTCATCGTGCGGGGGCCGGGGGTTTCACTCCGCCCTTTCGACTTAACGATCGATAAGGATGAACCCTTCCCCATGCATCGTGTGGATGAGCTTTCTTGAGAAGCCTTTATCGAGGGCATTGCGCAGGTAGCTGATGTACACATCGACGATGTTCGTACCGGTTTCGAACTTGTACCCCCAAATCTGTTCAATGAGCCGCTTGCGTGTGAGGATTTGGTTCTTATTTCGAAGAAGAAATTCCAGGAGTGAAAACTCCTTTTCACTCAGGGGAATCTTTTCGCCCGCGCGCTCCACGGTCCGGCGTACGACATCCATCGTGAGGTCCGCCGCCCTCAGGACCGCTGTCCGCGAGAAGCCGCAGCGCCGGAGAACGGCTTCAATGCGCGCGACCAGCTCGCCGGAGTCGAACGGCTTTGCGAGGTAATCGTCGGCCCCGATCCTCAGGCCTTCGATGCGGTGATCGACCCCCTCCAACGCGGTCAGAATAAGCACGGGGGTGGTATACGATGCAGCCCGGAGATCACGCAAGACATCGAGCCCCGACTTCTTCGGCAGATTGAGGTCGAGGATTATTATGTCATATCGCTCTTGCCTCGCCTTGGTCTCCGCATCGATGCCATCCTCCGCGATCTCGACGAAATTGCCGCCACGTTCGAGCTGTTGCTTGATTGATCGCGCCAGCTTCTTCTCGTCTTCGACGAGCAGAATGCGAACGAGCTGTCTTGCGTCAAGGGATTCAAGAAGCATGAGATTCGTCCGGTCATGGTGATCCAGAAGGGCGGCATGATCCCCGATCGAAGGGCCAGCGCCCGCTCGAAGGGCCATGTTCCGGCTTCGGCTCAGGCAAGCCCTCTTGCGCCGATCTGAATCAATAAATGAGAGAGGATCCTCTCAACGAAATGTCACGCCCCCGAAAGTCAGCGGAATATAGGCAGGTTTAGGGTGATAGTCAATATTAAGAATATTCTAATGAACATTAACGCATTTTAACTTGCTAATTGCGTGGTTTGGGTTTACATTGAGGAGGTGGATTAGTGGAGGCTGTACATGGGGTGATGGGAGGGTGAAGCATAGGTCGCCCTCCTTTTTTTTACCCCCAAACCTCCCGCTTTCGATATAGGGAGGGGCGGGGTTTTTCGTTTTAGGACCTCGCCCGAAACTTCTCCCTGAGATCCAGAATATGCAGCGCGATGGCGTTCCGGACTTCCGCTGCCTCCCTCGCAAGATCGAGAAACACCTCTCCCTCAACAATGCGCCGCTGCCTCATCTCACGGAGAGCGGCGATTGAGCAGTTCGCCGCCGCGAGCCCGCGCTTGCAGCAGGCAATGTTGCCTCCCAGCCCTTCCGGATCGTCGCCGATCGACGTGCCGCCTGCGATCTTCGCGGGCGCAATCATCGCGCTCGACACAAAATCGACCACTGCCGAGGCAAGGCGGGCATGTTCGGGGAGGGAGTCGGCGAGACGTACCGCGCGGAGCGCGAACGACT
>VBOC01000001.1:13102-18562 GCA_005877655.1 Ignavibacteria bacterium | reverse complement strand
TCCGAAGCCCGCGGATGCCTTCCACTCCTCCCCCTCATCGAGCTCTTCATCCTCACGATCCGGAGAGGCCCCCCACTCAGGGCCCGGAATCCATCTCCATCCCATCGCACGCGCGATGGTGTGGCCTGCGAAAAAGAGCTCCATGCACCGCTCGACCTTCCTGTCCTGCTCGCGCATGAACTCCTCCCACCGAAACTCATCCCATATTTCCTTTTCGTTCATCAAGCGATCCCTGTAGATTGAAAACGCGGGCCTTGTTCTACGGCTGTCCTGGCAGGCGTTGAAGTAAACTGCGCCGGACAAGCACGGCGGCGCCCAGCTTCAGCATGTCCCAGAGAGAGAAAATCAGGAAACCGTTCCGGAAAGCGTCGGCGAGGTCATGGTCGAAGAAGACAAACAACTGCAGCGTGCCGAGGCTGAAGAGTGCCACGAGCCCGACCGTCATCGAGATTGCCGTCCAAAGAATGCTTCTATTTCGCTGAACAAGGTACCCGACCACGAACGCGGCGATTGGAAAGCCGATGAGATAACCGCCCGTCGGCCCGGCGAGCCTGGCGAGGCCGTACCCCCAGTGAGAAAATACCGGGAGCCCCGCAGCGCCGGCGGCAAGATAGATGAGCTGGCTAAGCGCGCCATTTCGTTTCCCCAGAAGGGCGCCCGCGAGCAGGACAAAAAGCGTTTGAAGGGTATAGGGAACCGGCTGGTGCGGTATCTCGATCTGCGCGCCGGCTGCAGTCGCAGCGGCGAACGCGAGCATCCACAGCGTTTGGGCCAAGGCGGATTCTCCTTCGAGAATCGATGACCGGATTGTCGCAGCCTGAAGCATTTCCATAGGAGCTCCTCGATGATGTGATTGTGCAACCTGCCGGCCCTCAATTCGATCACGCTGTCCGGAATTCGGGAAAAACACCCCCTTGAATGCCATGAAACTGTGGCAGATGATCAGAACCGGCGTCTTCCGGACGGCTTCGTTCCGGAACCGGGGGTCGCCGTGCAGGGGTTCACGGGAAAGGTTCGTGAGTGTGAATGGCTCGCGAACGGGGAGAGTCTCGACCATCTTTGATCAAAATACGAAATCGTCATCCCCTTGTCAAGATACTCTTCTCCGCCCCGAATATGAAGCAATTTTAATTGTAAAAGGGCTTGAGATTACGACGGGCATTTGCTATATTTAAGAGGCGGCGACGGGGGAAATTCACCGCATCAAGGACTCATCCGAACTCAAAAATTCGGCGGCATAACTCCTGAGCGCATCGCTGCCCGACGGCGTAAAGGAGATTTCGGGGTCGCTCTGAGCCCGCGATGCGGCAGGTGTGAAACCCATCGTCTCTGACCCCTTGGACTGCGTGTACTCACTCCGAAATTCGTCAACTCATTGAAGTCCGGACCTGATCCGGCTCGGCAACTCGAAAGAAACAAAACTTCTCAAAAAATTCTCTAAGGGTAAACCGAGATGAAACGCATTGTTCCGGTTCTTGCGGCTCTGATGGTGATGAGCCATCCCGCTCCGGCGCAGGTGACACCGTGGCAGTGGGTGAATCCCCTCCCCCAGGGAAATCTCCTTAACAGCATCTGGGCGTCCAGCACAGACACGGCGGTTTCCGTCGGCGACCTGGGAACGATCTTAAAAACCACGAACGGCGGCCTGACCTGGAATGTGCAGTTCAACGCCGCGGGGATTACCGACCAGCTGTTCGCAGTGCAGTTCGCCACGAGCAGTGTCGGATGGGCGGCGGGAGGATCGGGGAGGATCTTGAAAACGACGGACGGAGGGATCACCTGGGATATCCAGAACCCGCTGGTACCGAATGACCTGTACGCGATTGATTTTGTATCGCCGACCACAGGATGGACATGCGGGTTCCAGGGTGCGATTCTCAAGACGACCAACGGCGGTTTGAACTGGACCCAGCAGAACAGCAGTTCAACTTCCACGCTTTATTCCCTCTACTTTCTTACGCCGGCCACCGGGTGGGCCGTGGGCGTCGGGGGCACAATATTGAAAACGACCGATGCCGGCACAACCTGGGTTGCGCAAACAAGCGGAACAACCCAGCCGCTGTTCTCCGTCTACTTTACTTCTCCTTCGGTCGGTTTTACCGTAGGAGCGTTTGGATTGATGTTCAAGACGAACAACGGAGGAGCGACCTGGATACCGCTGACGAGCGGTACCAATCTCAGTCTGTTCGGACTGCAGTTCGCATCGTCGTTGAATGGCTGGGTGATCGGAGAATACGGGACGATCATCAAGACTACGAATGGAGGCATCTCCTGGTTCGCTCAAACCAGCCAGACCTTCAACGACCTGTTCGGCGTGCGATTCGTCTCAACCACAACCGGCTGGACGATCGGAGATTTCGGGACGATGATCAAGACGACGGACGGAGGCACTACCTGGACTCCTCAGTCGAACGGAATCAAGAACTCCCTCGCTGCGATCTCTTTTCCCAGCGTCAGCTACGGTTACACCGCCGGGGATATCGGGACGATCGCAAGTACGACCGATGGCGGACGAACCTGGACCCAGCTGAACAGCGGATCGTTCCAGCCCTTGTGGGGCATCGACTTTATCAGCAACACAACCGGCTGGGTGGTCGGCGACAGCGCAACCATTCTCAGAACCACAAACAGCGGATTCTCATGGTCGGTTCAGCACAGCCACACCGATCCGAGCCTGTACTCGGTCCATATGATAACCTCCACAACCGGGTGGACCGTGGGAGATTTTGGAACGATTCTCGCAACGAGCAACGCCGGGATCACCTGGACGCCACAGGTTGCCAACACGACTCAATCGCTCCTCCGTGTTAAGTTCGCGAATGCGACGACCGGCTGGGCGGTCGGCTACGGCGGGACGATTATCAAGACAACGAATGGCGGTAGCTCATGGGCGCCTCAAACCAGCGGAACGACACAGGCGCTCTATTCGCTGGAGGTTATCAGCCCCTCATCCGCCTACGCGGGAGGCGACTTCGGTGTGATGGTCCATACCACCAACGGGGGGACGACATGGACCTCTCAGACAACGAATACGGACGCCACCATCTATGGGCTCTCGTTCTATTCCCCGTCGGTGGGGTTCGCCGCCGGAGATGTCGGCACGATCCTGTACACGAACGACGGGGGCGCAACCTGGACTCTCCCCTACAGTCCGACCGTGAATACACTCTTCGAAGCTCAGGTCGTAAAAACCGGAACGGGAGCAGTTGTGTTCGCGACGGGAACCGGGGGAACAATCATCTGTTCGGCCATCTCCCCTCTTCCGATCCGGTCCTGGACCGGCGCATTCGATTCGTTGTGGACAAGCCCCGGAAACTGGAGTCCGGCAGGAACACCGATCAAGGGTGACAGCGTCGTCATCCCCCTGACTGCGAACAAACCGGTCCTCCGTGCTGTGGTGCAGGAAATCAACCTGGGGGGGTTGTCGATCGCGGCAGATGCGAAGCTGACCATCGGCGCCGGATTGTCACAGCTCATCGTCAAGGGGAGCATCAACATCTTCGGCACGCTCAACATCGAGGCCAATGCATCGCCAAAAATCACCGTGGGGGGTAACTTCTCCACTATCCTCAGCGGTGCGTTTAATCCGGGAAATTCAACAATTGTCTTCACGGGTCCCGGACAGATCAAGGGATCGTTCAACGACATCATCCTGAAAGAAAATGCGGTCGTGCAGACGGGGGGAAACGTCACCGTGAGAGACAACATCACCCTGCTCTCAAATCTTTTTCAGCGGCAGGTCGATACACTCACGATTTTGAACCCCAGTCCTGGTTCGTTTCAAGGTCCGGCATTCGTCACAGGGGGAACGGTAAAGAGGGCGCTGCAAGCCGCATCGATCGACGAGTACCGTTTCGAGAGCCCCGGGACATTCTTGCGCTTTTACGGCCTCGGAACTCTCCCGGATACGGTCCTGATGACGGCGTTTCCCAACACCTTTCCCCCGGGCCTGCCCGACTCACTGTTCGTAAAGCGATACTACACGATCACCGCGCTCGGGGGAAGCAACTACCAGGCAACCCTCTCTCTGCGGTACGACAGCATCGAATCTGCGATCCCGATCAACGAATTGTCTCTGTTTCGCGACTCAAGCGGCGTGATTTTTAATATGGGAAGCTCGGACTATCTCGACAGCGATATCGTCGCAGTTTCTCTCGACTCCGTCAGGAGTTTCTCGAAATGGTACCTCGGGAGATCTGATTACTTACCGGTGCACCCCTTCGCATTTCTGGATACACTGGTCCTGACCGATCACGGCGGCCTGACCGGAAAGCTTGTCCTCGGCGCCCAGGCGGGAGCAAGCGACGGAATCGATGCGGCATTCGGGGAAACGGAGCTGGCCGCGAGGCCCCCGGCGGGAACTCTTGACGTGCGCTGGGTGATCCCGCCCACGCGAGGGACGAGCATCGACATCCGGAACCTCCTCGCTCCTCCGCAGCAGCGAATCTATACATTCACGATCCAGCCCGGCGCCGGCGGCTATCCATTCACCTTAAACTGGAACAAGGCGGAGTTCGCGACGGGCACGTTTCTCCTGCAGGACCAGGGATCGCAGGGAGGCCTGTTCTCGGTGAGTATGAAAGCGCAGAATTCGTTCGTCGTGACGAATTCCTCGGTCGGCACGCTCCAGATCGTCCATCTCCCCCCGGTCTACTATTCGTTCAACCAGTCCTGGAACATGGTGTCGCTGCCGCTCACGGCGACAAACGGCTCAAAGCGGATCCAGTTCTTCCCGACCGCCGTTTCACCGCTGTTCGGTTATAACGGCGGCTACTATATCAGCGACTCGATGCACAACGGCGTCGGGTATTGGTTGAGGTTATCGACAGCCCAGATCCTCGGGTTCGACGGGTTGCCGCGACCGCGCGACACAATCAACGTCGCAGACGGTTGGATCACAAACTCGTACATCGTTGCCGACTCGATCAGACCGTCAAAGGCCTATTGGGTCAAAGTGCGCGGTGCGGGAAAGCTCGTGCTCTCCGCCACGGGAGCGGCGAACAAGCAGATTGTGGAGAATCCGACCATGGACGGGCTCTCCAGGCTCAACCTCATCGGGGTTGAAGATCAGCGGGGCGATCATCAGGCGCTCTACTTCGGTGCCGAGGGTCTGTCACCGGAGATCGCATCCTGGTACGAGCTGCCTCCGACTCCTCCCGGCGGGTTGTTCGACGCCCGTTTCCAATCGGGGAGCATGGTTCAGTCTATCGCCGCCACCGGCGGAGAGTTTGCCGTCCGCGTTCAGTCCGACGCTTTTCCGATCAGGCTTTCGTGGAATCTCCGGCAGGGCACAGTGCGCTCCATCGCGTTTTTCGACGCGCGATCGGGAGCGCCATTGTCTCAGGCGCGGACAGACCGGGAGGGCGGCATCCAGATCAATGCGCCGTTCGCGGGCTTGATCGGGGCGCGCGTGGAGATGTCCGGGGCATTACCCCGGCAATTCGCGCTCCGGCAGAATTA
>VBOC01000001.1:9462-13073 GCA_005877655.1 Ignavibacteria bacterium | reverse complement strand
GACTTGCCCGTCGACGCGACGATTTCCCTGAAGGTTTACGATCTCGTTGGCAGGGAAGTTGCCGTGCTTTCGGATAATGAAAAATTTCCGGCAGGGTCCCACATCCTCAGATTGAATGGAGCCGGATTCAGCTCGGGGGTTTATTTCTACCGCCTCTACGCACATGGCGCCGATAAGCGGGAATTTCAGCAGGTGAAGAAGCTCGTGATGTTGAAGTAGTCCCCGGCAGTACAATTCCATCCTCCCGCCGGATGACCGCACGAGTCCGAGAGATTCTGCTGATTCTTGTTGTCAGCGCCGCATTGCTCACCGTGCTCGAAGTGCTGACGCGTCTGGCCCTGCCTCAGGATTATCATACGACTTCGTTGAATGGGCTCGCCACAGCCAAGGACGACAGCATCCTCGGCCACCTCAACCAACCCGGAGCTCATGTCAGGCTGGACGCCCCCGAATTCTCCGTCGAATATGTTGTCAGCGAGGAAGGTTTCCGTGACGAGGTTACTCATTCACGCCCGAAACCGGATAGTGTACTCCGTATTCTGCTGTTGGGAGATTCCTTCACCTGGGGCGCGGGCGTGGCGTACGGAGGAATCTGGCCTGTCGTGTTCGAGCGCCGATGTCTGGCGGACGGGCTGCCCGTCGACGTCATCAAAGCCGGTGTGTCCGGTTACGATACCCGGCAGGAAGTGATCTACCTCGAGAGGCTCCTCCCGAAATACCGGCCAAACATCGTCATACTCGCCTTTCTTCCGAACGATCTTGTCACCAACCTTCCGATAAGCGGAAACGATTCGCTCGAACGCCGGCAGGCCCTTGAACAGGATTCTCTCCTCGTCCGAAACCAGGGGGTCAAAGATCCCAGTATTTCAGCCTGCCGGCGGCCGATCGGCTGAATGCGCAGGTCAAGATCACGAAAGATCTCCTCGCAAGGGCGCTGACGTATTGCCGGTCAAACAGAACCGCCTTCATCGCCTATTCCATCCCCCAGCAAATTCAGGTCCTGGTAAAGGCCCGCGAGTATCACCCTTCCGGAATCGATGTCGATTTCATCGATCGGGAATTCTCGACGTTCGCGCACGATAGCTCGTTCGCCTGGATTCCTGCGCTGCCGGCGCTTGTTGAGCGGTATCAATGCGATGGCAAGGATCTTTTTTTTCGATTAAATGGCCATCTGAACAGGGAAGGAAATGCCGCCGTCGGGGACTATCTCTATTCGAAATTCAGGGAAGGACGCAGAAATGAAATCAGATAACGGCTGATCGCTCGGCTCAATCGTACCGATCGAGCTTAAACCTCTCGCCGAGGTACAACCTCCTCGCCTCCGGATCGCTCGCCAGGAACTCCGCTGTGCCCGACTTGATGATCCTGCCCTCGAACATCAGGTAGGATCGGTCGGTGATCGAAAGCGTTTCGTGGACATTGTGATCGGTAACGAGAACCCCGATGCCGCGGTTCTTCAGGTCGTGGACGATCCGCATAATGTCCTCGACCGCGATGGGGTCGATCCCGGCGAACGGCTCGTCCAACAGAATAAACTTTGGGTCGGTCGCCAGAGCCCTCGCGATCTCCGTGCGCCGCCGCTCGCCCCCCGACAGCATGTACCCCTTGCTTTTCGCAACCTGGGTGATTCCAAAATCTTCCATAAGCCGGCCGCAGCGCGCCCGCTGGTCCGGGCGGGGTAACTTCATGAGCTCGAGAACGGCCAGGATATTTTCCTCGACTGTCAGCTTCCGGAAGACGGACGCCTCCTGGGACAGATAGCCGATGCCCATCCTGGCGCGTTTGTACATCGGCTCCTTCGTAATCTCCCGGTCGTCAAGAAAGACCTTGCCCGCCGTCGGCCCGATCATGCCCACGATCATGTAAAATGTGGTCGTCTTCCCCGCGCCATTGGGCCCCAACAGGCCGACGACTTCCCGCTGTTTCAGTTCCACGCTGACCGTGTCGACGACGAGACGTTTCTTGTACCGTTTGCAGAGCCCCTCAGAACGGAGCATTCGCGCGCCCTCCGCGGGATTCGGCTCACGCGCCGCCGTTGTCTCAGTCTCGCGCATCAATCGGTCTTTGTCCGGCATTCGTCCACCGCTCCGTCGGAATCAATTCGGAATTGTCATTCTCTTGGCTGGCCGGTTCTCACGCCAGTTAAACCCGGGCAGATTGTACTCGCTTTCCCGCCGCCTGATCATCTTTTCGGGATAATACTCACCTTCCGGACCGGCAATCACCTTCAATTTATCGATCCGGCCGTTCGCAAACACAATCGTGACATGATCTCCGGAGGCTTTATTCAGGCCGTTTGGTTTGCCTCCGTCGAAGAGATAATAGAGGCTCGTGGCGGTCTTGTCCACATCGATGCGCTGAATCTTATTGTTGACGAACCTCATGGCAATCTCCTGCCCCGTCATTTGGTCGAAACGGGCGGGGTAGAGAGAATCTCCGCGCGAAATCGCGTACGCGTTCCCCCGGACACAGACCGTCCCAAGCTTCCGGTTCTCGAGCTTGATGAAGATCGAATCGCCGGAGACCTGATTCTCCTGCCCCCCCTCGCCGGTGTACCAGAGAAACGGTGACCGCCGTAGGATGATGCTGTCGGCCTGTGTATAAAAACTGCTCCCTCGCAACGAGCTGACCGAGGGAGTCCTGGTACGATTCCATGACGCCGCTTGTCACGGAGAGCGTATCGAACGCGCCGTTCGAGGCGGTGTCGATCTGGACAAGCCGCGGATGATCCGTCATCCGGCTGTACCCCTTCTGCTTGAAATCCTCAAAGTGGTTCCCGAATATCGTCATTCGATTCCGGCGGCCGGTGATCGTCACGTCGCCCCTCGCATCGGCTGACTGATCCCCGCGGTCGTAGATCAGCTCGCGGGATCTGAGGACCGACTGCGTGTCGGAGACCGTCACGTTTCCTTTGAAATAGACCCGCCTTTGTTTCACAAAGTATTTGCCGTAATCGGCGTTGAGAGTCGTATTCCGGTCTTCAACGGTTACACGCTCGAAGGCTTCTGCAACCCTGTCATTTCCGTAATACATGCCGTGGCTGCAGACCATTCTCATGCTGCTGTCTCTCACCTCCACCTCGCCCTCGAGCTGGACAGTATTCGCCGCGAGGTATTGCAGGGCGCGACTGCAGGTCACCACGACGGATCCCTGCGTGAATTTCACGTTCCCGATCAGCTCGCGCACCCGTTCCCCGTTGATCTCGCGCCCGACCAGGCTGTCGGCATGGTTAAGCACCACCACCTTCTCGTTTTCCTGCGCTCTGGCAACACCCGAGATGCCGAGAAGAAATCCAAACCCGATGGCAACGCATCGAAGATGGTTCCGGCACAGCCAATCCGCCTCAACCATTCGCTTTTGACTGCCCGGTCACTTTGAAAATCGTGTAATGTTTTAAGCCCTGGTCGGATTCCAGCCCGGTCCCCTCGATATGCTCGGTGCGGGAAACGATATCGACGAATGCGGGGGTCGTGACCCGTTGAGCGGCATTGCTCCAGTACAGGTCCTCCGTTCTCAGCGTCGTGCCGCTGTCGGAAACAACGACAACGTTTTCATGGGCCTCGAAGTCATGGGTGACGTCGTTTACCCTCCCCCGTTTCGCCGTCAGGACG
>VBOC01000001.1:7467-9423 GCA_005877655.1 Ignavibacteria bacterium | reverse complement strand
ATCATAAAAGTCAACGACGATCGTGGAGTCGAGGAGGGTGAATCGCTGGTCGTTGAACATCGCGATATGCCCCGCATGGAGAACCGCGGTCGTCTTTCCGGAGTCGGTGAAGGTAATCGTCGCATTCCAGCTTTCCTGCGCGGGAATGCCCAACCCCGATCCGACCGCCGAAACCGCGGGCCTTACTTTTTCCTCCGAGCACGAAGAGAGCATCCACCAAAGCCCGGGGAGCAGAATCAGGGGAAGGAAACCATTCGCCTTCGGCATCAATTACGGAGTATCTCCTCCCAATCCGGCTTTTACCAGCTCATGCAGGTGAACCATTCCGACGGGCCGATGCGCCCCGTCCACAACGACGAGCTGGGAAATGTTGTGTGCCTCCATTTCCTGGAGCGCGAGCGCGGCAAGGACGTTTTCCGAAATCGTTTTCGGATGTTTCGTCATCACCATATCGGCGGTGATGTGTGTGACATCGGTCGTCTTTTGAAGGAACCGGCGAAGGTCCCCGTCGGTGATAATGCCGATCAGCTTCCCGCCGCCGTCGACCACGCACGTGGCGCCGAGGCGTTTCGACGTCATCTCGATGATGGCATCGCGGATCGGGATATCCCGCTTCACACGGGGGACGGCATCATCCTTCACCATCAATTCTTCGATCTTGAGAAGCAGGCGGCGGCCCACGCTCCCCCCTGGATGGTAGAGCGCAAAGTCTTCCACCGTAAAATTCCGGAGCTGAAGGAGAGCCATCGCCAGGGCATCCCCGAACACCAGAGCCGCGGTACTCGAGGATGTGGGGGCGAGATCGTACGGGCATGCTTCCTCTTTGACTCCGGCATCGAGGATCATATCCGAGATCAGCGCCAGTTTTGAGTTCGGATTTCCCACCATGGCGATGATCGGCACGCCGATGCGCTTGAACATCGGAAGCAGGTTGTGGAGTTCCGCCGTGTCGCCGCTCTTGGAAATACAGATGACAACGTCCTCCTTGCGGACCATTCCCAGATCCCCGTGCAGCGCGTCGGAGGGATGGAGAAAGAGCGCCGGTGTGCCGGTGGAATTAAAAGTCGCGACAATTTTCCGCGCCACGTTCCCGGATTTCCCCATCCCCGTCACAACGACACGTCCGCGGCACGCAAACAACACTTCGACCGCCTGCGCAAAGTTTTGGTCGATGCGAGCTTCGAGCGCGGCAACCGCTTCCGCCTCGATACGGACGACCTCCTTGCCTTTCCTGATGATATCCGCCGCCCTGGTCATTGTCTGGAAAAGAGTTTGAGGAAGCGCGCCGCCATTCCGCGGCTCTCTTGTTGATCAGGTTCGATAACGCCTTCGATCTGAACTTTCGTCTTAATCTTGTTGTAGGTGAAGAAAGCATAGGTCAGATCGGCATCGGAGTATTTTGATAAATCGGAGAAGAGACGCTGTGAATCGAGCGCGACCCTGGGATCGCGGATGTTCTTGTGGAGCATAAGGTCGTTGTAATAATTCGTAACCGGAATCAATCGATTGACGCCGGTCGATGAATCATAAACCCAGACGCGCCTGTCTACGGTGCAGAAGGCGAGAACCAGCCGCTCTGCACCCGGCGCAACGGGATGCATGCTGACCTCCCTTACCGGCTCTCCGCATTGCGGGCATCGTCCGCCGGGAATCCACGTCGAATAGGTCCATCTCCTCAGCTCTTCGAATTCGGACGGGATTTCTTCGGACTGGTGGCTCACAATTTCAATAGAAATCTGGCCGTCCGAGATTTCGCGCATCGTAATCGAAATCGTGCCGGCCTTTGTCTCGATGGCGCCGTAGGCAAACACGGGTGCCAGCGGGCTGGATACATCGGGTGTCGAGCCCTCGGCGCCGAGGATGATTTCCCCCTCCCCGCGCCTGCCCTTTACGATCGCGAGCATGCCGCTGACAAGATCGTGATAGTGCCGGTAGCCGGGCCGGTCGGGGGGAAGA
>VBOC01000001.1:6851-7450 GCA_005877655.1 Ignavibacteria bacterium | reverse complement strand
TTCACGGGGAGAGATGGGCCTCGGATAATCCCGAGCATCAGAATCGTCGCCCACCTTTACCTCGTCGGATGTTTCACCTAACGTCATTTCTGCCGCGGGGCATGCCTAAATAAGATTTTTCGCCTTCAGGATGAGGTCTACGACTTCCCGCACGGCTCCCCGGCCCCCGCCCGCGCTTGCGACGTAGTCAACGAGCTCCCTGACAACCGGGACCGCATCGTCCGGAGCGGCGCTCAGCCCGACTGTTTTCAGGAGCGGCACGTCGAGCTCGTCGTCGCCGATGAAGCAGACTTCCTTTTGATTGAAGCCGTATCGTCCGCACACCTGGCGCGCGACAGCCGTCTTGTCCTTCACTCCCTGATGAATCTCCGCAACGCCCAGCTCACGGGCGCGTTTGGCGGTGGCTTTGGAGGAACGGCCGGAGACGATGGCGAACCTCAGCCCTTTTTGCGTCCCCCGCTCGATGCCGTATCCGTCATGAACATCGAAGAGTTTGAACTCGCTCCCGTCATCCCCGAACATGATCCGCCCGTCGGTTAAGACGCCATCGACATCCATGATGACCATCCGGATGGGTTGGCACTTGCCGCGCAGTTGCC
>VBOC01000001.1:2123-6817 GCA_005877655.1 Ignavibacteria bacterium | reverse complement strand
GGAGCAACTCTTCGAGGCGGCTCAGTTTCAGTTGACTCGCGGCGTCGCTGAGAGCACGGCTCGGATTTGGGTGGGTTTCGACGAACAGGCCGTCGATTCCGACCGCAACTCCGGCGCGGGCAATCGGGAAAATAAACTCCGGCTGGCCGTCACTCGAATTCTTCCCCGCCCCGGGGAGCTGAACCGAATGCGTCGCGTCCAGAATCACGGGGTACCCGGCGTTGCGCATGATGCTCAGAGATCGCATATCGACGACAAGATTGTTATAACCGAAGCTGGCGCCGCGCTCGGTCAGCATGACGTTCTTGTTCCCGGTCGCCTCCACCTTTTCCGCTTGATGGCGCATGTCCTGGGGAGCCATGAACTGCCCTTTTTTGATATTGACCGGTTTGCCGGTCCGGCCGGCTGCGCGCAGAATTTCTGTCTGGCGGCAGAGGAAGGCGGGAATTTGCAGAATATCGGCTACCTCGGCGACCGGGGCCGCTTCCCGGTCGGAATGGATGTCAGTCAGGACGGGGACACCGAATTCTTTCTTAACCTCCGAGAGAATTGCGAGGGCTCTCTCCATCTCCAATCCCATGAATGCCAGATTGCTTGTCCGATTGGCTTTCCGGTAGGACGCCTTGAAGATGAAAGGCACACCGAGCTTGTGCGCGATATTCTGAATGCGCTCGGCGGTCTTGAGGGCCATCGCGCGTCCTTCGATGATGCAGGGACCGGCGATGAGGACAATCGGATTCCCCCCTCCGATTCTGATCTTGCCGATTCTTATCATGCGGACTTCCGAGGCTGCCGTTCTCTTCTCACGCCACCAAAGTACAAAAAAATGTGAGGAATTTCAAAGAGAGACGACCCCTGGCCGATGTTCTTCCTCAGAATTCGATTGCTTATCTCACCGCTTCCGTGTATTTTGGTGCCACAATGCTGGCCCTCAGGGCATACGCAAAGATCAATCTCGGGCTCCGGATACTCCGATTGCGAAATGATGGATACCACGATCTTGAGACGGTTTTTCATCGAATCAATCTCTTCGACGAGCTCGAGCTTGACAGCGCCGATACCATCTCCATGGAATGCTCCGCGGCGGAGCTCCCTTCGGACGAACGAAATCTCAGCTACCGGGCTGCGTTGCTCTTGCGGAAGGAGCTCGCGCGAGGAGACGGTGTGCGCATCAAACTGAAGAAGAAGATCCCTCTCGGCGCGGGCCTGGGGGGAGGCAGCTCGGATGCTGCTTCCACGCTTCGCGGGCTGCTTCGGCTCTGGCAGACGACGCTCCCCATCGATCGGTTGCGCTCAGTCGCTGCGCAGCTTGGCTCCGATGTGCCCTATTTCCTGGAGAAAGGGACGGCATATGCAACCGGGCGGGGCGATGTTCTCGATTATTTCCACGTCGACATTCCCTACTGGATCGTCGTTGTCAGCCCAGACCTCCATATATCGACAGCCTGGGCGTACCGGGAGCTGAAGAACACTCAGCGCTCCGTTCGAAATGACCGGGCACCCCGGTCCTCTCTCAAAGATCTGCTGATCGAGAACCTCAATGACCCCCGGATGCTCCAAAATCTCATCCGCAATGATTTTGAGCCGATCGTCCTGGGGACCCACGATCCCGTAGTTCGTCTCAAGCGGGGCTCTACGACGCCGGTGCAGATTTTGTACAGCTTTCCGGAAGCGGTTCGGCCGTGTACGGTCTTTTCAAAACCGAAGCTGTGGCACGGACGGCAGCAAAATCATTCTCCGGGAAACAAGCGGTGTCCGTAACCGGCCCCAACTTCGATCCCGACCTCTGATGAATCTCCTCCCAGGCGCGAAAATGCCGCTGGTCCTGGCCGCGATGATCTTTTCACTTCCAAAACCGGGCGGCTCACAAGTATTGCCCTCCGACACGACGAGGAGTGATACAACGCGCTTTATGCGAGAGGATTCTCTCACAAAGTACGCGCTCCCGATTGCGCTGGTAGGTTCGGTCGACCGATCGATTGCTGCCCGCCATGTGATCGATGACTCAACGATGCACTTTTTGGACTACGAGTCCCTCGGCGACATCGTCGGCGTCATGCCGGGGGCATTCATCTTCGGATTGGGGAGCCCGGGGCAGTTTCAGGGGCTGACGTTGCAGGGGCTCGGCGCGCGGGATATCGCCCTCCTCGCGGGCGGCACACTTCTCAATAATTCGTCCTCCGGAATGGTTCATTTCTCTACGGTTTGAATTCCGCCGGCGGGACAATTAATCTGGTGAACAAGAGCCGCAAAGCCGTTCATCCCTATTCTCACGTGCGATACAGCGAGGACGGATACGGATACAGCGTGCTCGACGGCATGGTGAGTCAGGATATAAGCCGGGGTTTCAATATCACCGCCGGCATCCTGCACAGAACTGTCGATGGAAGATTTGCGAACACGGACGGTGATGCATGGAGCGGCCGGGCGAGGCTGCGTTACACTCTGTCGGGCGACGTCAATCTCTTCGGCTCGGAAGTGTACAACCAGACCCGGCTAGACATGAACGGGGGGATCGACTCGGCGACTCAGGGGGCCGATCGGTTTGATCGCCTTCGTGCAAAGGTCCGGAATACGGACTCCTATGAGAAGGTCTTCCGGCACGACGTGCAACTCGGAATCGCCGCGAATTTCCGGGCCGACTCGAATGCAATCCATACGTTGACCTTTTACTATTCGGCCAATCTCCGCGAGTACCGCGACGAGGCAAACCGGCCATCTCCGAACACGATCTTCCTCCAACAGAATGAATATTCCAGGTGGTATGGATTGAAGTTGACGGAGCACCGGCTCCTGAACGATGTCGTGATCGACGCCGGTGTCGAGATTCAGCACCGGAGATTTCAGATCGGCGCACCCGGAGATGATGGTTCGACGACATTGGGGCGGGAAGTAGGCTCGACTGACTATAGTGCCTTTGCGAAGTTCGACAAGCACCTCTCGGAGATTCTGGCAGCCTCAGCCTATGGCCGCTTCGAGAGCTATGTCGATCAGCACGAGTTCTCTTTCGGCGCCGATGCCGCGCTCAACCTGTGCGACGGGCTCGAGCTATTCGGAGGTGCATCGCGATCCAGCCGATTTCCCACACCACAGGAACTGTGCGGGACGCCGCCCGTACTCTCTTCAACGATCTCCGGTGAGTCGGAGCTCCACCTGCTGGCCGAAGGTGGCCTGAGGTCATCCACCGGCCGCACGTGCTCCTTCGAACTAACCGCTTTCGATCGGACCGTTGAGAATCCGGTTGTCGTCCGCCAATCAACTGCTCCACCGGGTGCGGAGGCCTTTGAATTTGACCGGGGCGAAACTCAACACTTGAGGGGGATCGACGGCTCGGTATCGCTCCGCCTTGGGAGTTTGCTTCTGGAAGGGGGCGCGCAGTATCTTGAAGTCCACACGGGAGATAATGTCGGGAATGAGCTTCCAAAATGGACCGGGCGCGGCGGGGCCTGGTTCCGGGATTCCCTTCTTGGCAGGCATCTGGATTTGAAGACCGGTTTCCAGGGCAGGCTTTTCAGCTCGTTTCAGGGCCGGGGATTCGATCAACTGGCCAGATCGATGTTCCAACGTTAAATCCGGCAACAATCGACATGGCAGGCACCGTTGATTTTCTCCTCATCGCACACATCGGCAGTGCGTACGTTCATTTCGTCTGGGAGAACTTGTTGGACCGTCAATATATCATGCGAATCTTCTATCCGATGCCCGAGAGGAATATCCGTTTCGGGATCAGCTGGGATTTCCTGGATTGATCCGCTCGCGGACTCAATTGGGGCGAGAACAATGTGCATCAGGTTATTGACAGAAAGGTGAATTACCGTGGTCGCTGACCAGCGGTCCCTGAAGGCAACTACCAATTCCGGCGATCCCGGACGAGGGAGCAGAGTGGTTTCCGTCTTCGGAAGCTCGCGCCCCCGCCCTGCAGAACGCGAGTATCAGACGGCGTATGAGCTGGGAAAAATGCTCGCCGTCTCCGGTTACACACTCTGTAACGGGGGATACGGCGGGATCATGGAAGCAAGCGCACGCGGCGCGCGGGAGGCAGGAGGTAAGACAATCGGGATCGTCACCGAAGTTTTTTCACGCCACGCAAACCCGTATATCGACCAAACGATTGTTGAGGCAACGCTCATCGACCGACTGCAGAAGCTTCTCGAATTGGGCGATGCATACGTCGTACTGAAAGGTGGAACCGGCACACTCCTTGAACTCGCGGCGCTCTGGGAGTACATGAACAAAGGTTTCATGCCCCGGAAACCGGCAATCGCGGTGGGTGACTTTTGGACGCCGATTGTGGATCTAATCGCACAGGCGCTAGTGCAGGAAGGATCGCCAGAGGCCTCGCGGTATGTCACGGTCGTTGCTTCTCCCTCTGACTGCATCGCGGCATTAAACTCGATGTTGCGATAGAAGGCCTCGTCCGCCGGAGGGAGACCCCTCACGACGAAGCTTTTCGTTTTCTTCGGCGGCGGGCATGGGAGTGGAGCGAACGGATCGCGTGCTTGACATCCCCCCTAATTTTTCGTACTATCGTTCGAAGAACGCATACAAACGATCATTCCTTGCGCCCTGAGAAGCGAAATTGGACTTTCCACCAAAATCCTCCATCATAAACTAACGAGAGAAAGCCTCTATGGAACAGATCGTCGTTCAACCACCTCCGATGCGTGCTGCCGGGGTACGATACGCCGGCTTCT
>VBOC01000001.1:0-2106 GCA_005877655.1 Ignavibacteria bacterium | reverse complement strand
CGTCTTCTCCTTCATCCTCCTCATTCCATTCTTCCTGATGATCGGACTCAGCGCATTCAGTAATCACGAGTTTGAGCCTGAGTCTTCTGTCGGCTTGGTCTTCGCGATGGTCTCGGCATACGCTTTTGCCCTTTGCCTGATTCTACTCGGCAAGTGGCTCTATTATGCCCTGATGGAATCAAAAAAAGGGGCGACACTCGGCAAGATGGCGATGGGAATTCGCGTAACCGATATGGAGGGAAATCAGATCTCTTTCGCCCGCGGAACGGGAAGGTACTTCGGAAAGATTCTTTCAGGGCTCACTCTGACCATCGGTTACATGATGGCAGGCTGGACGCAGCAGAAACAGGCTCTGCACGATATTCTCGCCGGTTGTCTTGTCGTTTTGAAGCAATAACACGGCTTGCCACCCGCCCTTGTGCCCCCGTTCCTCTTCAAGACGAAGTTTGACCTGACCATTCTTCTCGGTAGGAAGGCGAGGAACGCCGCACAGCTCCTCGACGGGATCAAGATTGTTCCCGGCTCGTCAATCTACTTTCACACCCACAAGTTCCTGCAGCAGCACCACTATCTCTCGCCGGAGCCGCCGAACGATTTTGCCTACTGGGTCGCAAACGTACTGAACGAACAGGCTCTTGGTGAAGAGCTTTCGAGCGTCGATATCATCCAGTTCAACACAATTTCAGATCTGAGGCAAACATTCATCAGCGTACTGGACGACTATCTTCAAACTTCGAAGCGCACCGTTGACGCGCCGCCGGGAGAGGAGTTTTACTTCATGGGATCCCGGACCTTCGTCGTGGAGACCCCGCACACCGCCAAAACCTTGAAGGAATTCAGAAGTTGCCTGGAGTCGGTCAGCGTCCACTCGCTCTACTATCACATCTTTGACGCGCGGCTGCGGCGGGAACGGGAGGAGAACGACTTTTCCGAATGGTTCAGAAAACTTGGAAAAGAGAAGCTCGCAGAACAGATGTTGAACCTGGATCCGTATACGCAAACGCTCGAGGGTCTGAGAAAGAGGATTATCCAGCTGGTAAAGGCCCATGATACAGATTGAGGACTACGCGTCGATCGTCGGGAAGAGCTACCTGGAAGAGATGCAGTTGCTCGCCCAGAAGCTTTCACGGAAGAGTGTGCAGAACATCAACTCGACCGCCGTCGGAGGAGGCGTCGCGGAGATTCTCACACGCATGGTCCCGCTCCTGAACCAGCTCGGAGTTCAGACGCGATGGGATGTTATCAAAGGCGATGAAAAGTTTTTCGTCATTACCAAGAACATCCACAACGCCCTTCACGGGCTTCCGGTTGATCTTTCGGCGGATGACATGGCCTACTTCCGGGAGATGAACAATAGCAACGCCCTCCAGATGGATTTGTCGAGCGATTTTGTCTTCGTCCACGATCCTCAGCCGGTGGGCCTGATCGAACACCGCAAGAACCCGAAATCCCACTGGATTTGGCGGGGTCATGTGGATTTCTCACAGCCCTACATGCCCGTCTGGAACTTTCTGGCCGAGTATGTCAACAAGTATGAGACCGCCGTCTTCTCCGCACCTTCGTTCGCCCGCGATCTGTCAATCAGGCAGGCGCTGATCGCTCCGTCGATCGACCCGTTGAGCGATAAAAATAGAGATCTTCCCGAGGAGACGATCGACAGTGTCTTCCAGAGGTTCGGCATCGACCGTTCCCGACCGGTCATCACGCAGATTTCAAGGTTCGATTATCTGAAGGACCCTGTTGGTGTGATCAAGGCCTACAAGAAGGTCAGGAAATACCTGAACGCACAGCTTGTCCTCGCCGGCGGCGGCGCCACGGACGATCCGGAAGGTCCCAAGATCATGGAAGAGGTGAAGAAGGAAGCGGGCAACGACAAGAATATTTTCGTGCTCTTTCTGCCGCCTGCCAGCGACATTGAAATAAATGCGCTCCAGCGCGGCTCGACGGTCGTCCTGCAGAAATCGCTCAAAGAGGGATTTGGCCTGACTGTTTCCGAGGCGCTCTGGAAAGCAAAACCCGTCATCGCCTCAGCCGTCGGGGGTATCCCGCTGCAAATCGCACACAAATACTCGGGTATCCTGACCCACACCATCGATGGTACGGCTT
>VBOC01000216.1 GCA_005877655.1 Ignavibacteria bacterium | reverse complement strand
GAGCCTGAACGGTGCTGATTGCCGCCACGAGAATCAGCATAAAGGTGAGAAGTGGTGAACGAGCGATGTTTCTCATTGAATTGGATTATTCAATTGGCGCCTCGATGGAAGAGAGCTGCAGCGGGCAATGGTCGCTTGGAAATATTTCTGCTGGCGTAACCCACCTTCAAATCGACGTCGCCGCCCTTCTGAAAGAATGTCACGCGAAGTGCGTGCAGGCCGGCCGCGAGAGGAGCCACGCCGCTTTTTTCCGACATGGCGTGCAAACCATCGTTGTCTACAATTAATGAATCATCGATGTACAACCGGCTTCCGTCATCGGAGCTCGCGAAGAATTCATACACGTCATCTTGAGGCAAGCGAATGAAGCCGGTGAAGGTAAACCCAAAATATTCTTCCCGATTCCGTCGCGAGAGGGCAATATTCGACAGGGTGTCTTCCCTCACCGGCTTCAGTTTGCCGTAATCCGGCAAGCTGTCCCAGTCACCCTCGTAGTACTTGTACTGAATTCCGGGTACAAGATCTTCGACGACCGCCGAAGGGCGCAGTGTGACCTTCGTAAATGTTGCCGCCGCTTCACCACTGACGGCTTTTCCATCCCGAAAGCATCTCGCCCGAATTGCCGTCGTTCGCGCCAATTGAATCCGATCCTGAAATAATGCTGAATTTATGGTTGGAGGACTTCCATCAAGCGTATAACGAAACCCGACGTTCGGATTTTGTCGGACAAGAGATACCCGGGCATCCCTCACCAATACATCTGCAGTGTCGATGAAGATCTCGTGATCGGACCAGATCAACGGGGGCTCGGTCACGTCCGGAGATCCGACGATATCGAGGACCGCAACGGTGTTGATCGTATCAGGCGCCCGCGCCGGGAGGTTCACGACGAGCCCGTCTTCATCGCGACTGACTGTACAAGCATGCTTATTTGGACCTGAAAGAAGGTACGATTGCTTCGGTGAATTGGCGATGCCGTGCAGTATGAGTTTTCCATCGAGCGGCCATTTGAAGACATGGAGATACAATCGTGTTCCGCCGGCAATGGGTTTTTGGGTGCACCGTCCCCATTCCAATTTATCGAATGGACTTGCACTCGTACCGTATATCGCCTCGCCGTTTACGTTCATCCATCGGCCGACGGCATGAAGCCGGTCAATACTCGCCTGAGGAAAGAGCCCCTCGGGAGTCGGCCCGACGTTCAGGAGAAAATTCCCTCCCTTTGAAGCGATATCGGCGAGGTCTTTGATCAACTCTCCGGTCGACTTCCAGGCAGAATCACGTCTGTTGAAACCCCAGTGGTCGTTCATCGTCATACAGGTTTCCCAATATTTGCCGGGAAGACCGGTGGCGGGAATTTCCTGTTCGGGTGTGCCGTAGTCGCCCACGATACCGACCTCGCGGAAGCCGACCCCGCTTTCCGACGGCGGGGGCTGCCCGACACGATTATTGATAATGATATTCGGCTGCAAGCTTCTTACATAATTGTAAAGATCGCGGCCCCGGTCATTACTCCACGTTGACTCCCAATTGCCGTCAAACCAGAGAACGCCGATGTCGCCATAATTTGTGAGCAGCTCTTTCAGTTCATCCTTCACATATTGAACAAAGCGTTCGAAGTCTGCGCCTTCACTCGTTCTGGCAGTCTCCCACTGGCGACGCGGAAGGTAATCAGGATGGTGCCAATCCATGATGGAGTGATAAAAACAAAGTTTCATACCGTTTTTGCGGCAGGCGTCTGCCAATTCCTTGAGTATATCTCGTTTGAACGGCGTCGACATCACATCGAACTCGGTGAACTTCGAATCGAACAGACAAAAGCCGTCGTGATGTTTGGAGGTGATGACGATGTATTTCATGCCCGCATCCTTGGCCGCCCGGACCCACGTATCCGCATTAAACTTGATGGGATTGAATTGTGCGAGAAATTTCTCGTACTCCTCGACTGGAATATGGGCCGTGTGGCGAATCCATTCGCCGTAGCCGGTCTGTCCCTTCCACTCTCCCGCAGGGATTGAATAGAGCCCCCAATGAATTAACAGACCGAATCGAGCCTCGCTCCACCATTTCATGCGGGCGGAGTATTCGGACTGTGATTCCTGGAAATCGCGTGAAGGTGTTTGAGCTTGAACGCTTCCACTGAGTAAATAAAGCGAGAACACGATAAGCAAGTATGGCCAGCACGCGGTAAATAAACAGGACGAGAGCATAATGTAGATTGGACCTTTGTGCGGTGCCCGGTTTCTATTACCCCGGGTAGTATAAAAAATCCTCATGTGAAAGAGGAGTGCGTGATAGAGAGAATCGAGCGCGTGAATGATAAACACCGGGCAAGGATAGGAAGCGTTTTCATTTGAAAACGGATTCGATCCGTTCGGCTACAGGATGTTCTGCGCTGAATCTCAGGCCGAGCAGCGATGCGATCGTCTGGGCGAACTGCTTCTGATAGAATTGCATCGGGCCTTGTACTTCTCCTTTCGCCGGAATATTCGGGCCCGACACGCCGAACCNNTTCCTTGCCTCCCCGGCCATGATCGACCGTCATGAATATTGCACTCTTGTTCTTATATCGCGGATCGCTTTGCAGGATGGCCCACAATTGTTTCAGCCAGGCATCGACCTGATGCGCTGCATTGAGATAGGTCTTGTACTTCCCCGCATGGGCCCACTCATCCGTTTCGCCGTACGAAATATAGAGTACCCTGGGATGTTTCGTTTTCAGGTACTCCCGGGCTTCGTAGTGGGTGAAGACGTCGAGACATTCCTCATTGCCCCAGGGTCTGTAAGAATCTTTCACCATCGCGTTGAGAAGTTTTTCGCTTGCGCTGGGCCTGGATCCGCCGCATTCTTCAAATCCAGACACCACGGGAATCTTACTCCTTTCTTCGTTCAAAATCCTCTCAAAGGCATCCCAGGCGCAGAACGCTGCAACGCTTCCGGGGATTCGGATCTGCTGATGAATAAATTCCAGCAGATTTGTGTGCGGATTATCGGTGTAATCGTTCGAGTTGATCGCCGTATCCACAAACCCGCAAAAGATTTCACTGTATCCCGGATATGAAAACCAGTAGGGATTGGCGTTGTCGACGTTGGTAGAGCTGGCCGTTTGCGGCGAATGTCGACCAGAGAAACGGCAAGAGTCTTGCCCTTCGTTTCTTAACGTCCGGATCCCAGTACTGATCAAAAATAAATGAGCTGTCCCCTTCGTTAAATTTCTTGTTCACAGCAATTGCAGAATCCATTCCGGTGAAGACGTCCTGCCACCGGAAGCCGTCGGTCGTAATGATAATGATGTTCTCGACGGGGCTCTGAGTCTGCGCATGGGTAATTTGCGTAAAGCCAAGCAGTATCAACCCGATGAAGCAGTTGCTCATGTTGTCATTCTCTCTCTATAGTCAAAATGAGTTCGGTGGACACCCCATGTCATATGTCCATGCATCAGCTGCCATTGATTGCACCGGATCCTCGGTTGAAATGAGAACAAGGCCTTCTACTCTACGATAATCTCATCAACAAACAGCCACGCGGGTTGCCCGGCCCCCGGTTTGCCCTCGGGGATCTTTCCCCTGTTTTCCGCGACAACCTTGACATACCGTGCGGTTTGAGATCCGAATTTCATCTCGATTGCGTTTCCGGCCCTGGCAATATCTTCTGCAGTGAGTCT
>VBOC01000215.1 GCA_005877655.1 Ignavibacteria bacterium | reverse complement strand
GGATGTTCTGTTATTGGAAGCGATAGATCACTACGATAGCACAACCCCCCGTCATTCGGCGATCTTTCGAAACGATAGCGGCACGTTTCATGATATCGGGGCCGTGCTCACCTATGGAAACGCCGCCGCATGGGGAGATTATGATAACGATGGAGACCTGGATCTCGTTATTAGCGGGCCGACGGCGATCAACAATGCGAACCCCGTTGTAAAGATTTACCGCAACGATAATGGAACGTTGGTCGACATCAACGCGCCCATTCCCGGTCTGGTCGGAACGGTCGCCTGGGGAGACTATGATAACGACGGAGACCTTGATCTCTTTGTCACGGGTTCCCCTGATGCCGCGGGCAGCTTCTACTCAAGAATTTATCGTAACGACGGCGGAAATTTCGTAGACATCGGAGTGAATCTGCCGGGCGGGTGGGCCAGTTCGGCCGCGTGGGGCGATTATGATAATGACGGCGATCTGGATCTGGTTCTCATCGGTTATGGCACTTATAGAGGCACTCCCTTTCTTTTCCGGAATGACGGCCCCTCGCTTGGGTCCGGATGGACCTTCACCAATATCAATCCGCAGATCATCCCGCTGGCAAACGGCCAGGTGGCATGGGCCGATTACGACGGCGACGGGTATTTGGATCTTGTCGCGACGGGCACGACTTACGGCCAGGGCGGTGTCACCAAGATCTATCGAAATGACGGGCATGGTGGCTTCGTCGACATCGGTGCGCCGCTTAAACAACTAGGCGTAAGCGGTGCGGCATGGGGCGACTATGACAATGACGGCCAACCCGATCTTATCGTAAAAGGTGCCGAAGATTTCTTTGGGACGAACCCTAGTGCAAAGATTTACCGGAACAATAATGGAACCTTTGTAGACATTGACGCCGCCATAATCCCGACCTGGTTCGGTAATGTTGCGTGGGGGGATTTTGACAACGACGGCGATTTGGACATCCTGACAGCCGGGGCAACCATCACCGATCCGCCCTTCTATTATGCCACGAGAATCTATCGCAATAGCCTGGGATCAAATACTTTCACTGAAAACACGGTCCCGACTGCACCTACCAAGCTCTCCTCAACAGTGGCAGGAGACACAGTCGCTCTAACCTGGAATCGATCGACCGACAATGAGACCCCGCAGGCCGGACTGACTTACAATATTCGCGTGGGAACAACGCCGGGTGGTGTTCAAAAAATGACACCGCTGGCGGACCCATCGACCGGTTACCGGAAGGTTGTGCAATTGGGTAACACAAGCTATCGGAACAGCTGGACATTGAAAAATCTGCCTCCTGGAACGTACTATTGGAGCGTTCAGGCCATCGACAATGCCTTTGCCGGTTCCCCCTTCGCGGAAGAGCAAAGTTTTACGATCTACGCGATCTCTCCTCAAATCTCCCCGCGAATTTTGTCTGTGCTGGATGTCCCCGCCGATCAGGGCGGGAAAGTAAATGTGACCTGGGAAGCGACTTCTCTGGATGTGGACGTAAACACCTTATCCTTTTACAGTATCTGGAGGGCGCTACCGGGGGGAGCCCCGATTCCCGATCGAATGAGTCCTCGGGCAAAGATCACGCCGGATTATCAGGGAGGCGCTTATCGGGTCAAACAATTGAACGGCGTGAATTACGCATGGCAGTGGGTCGCAAACCAGCCCGCACATCGCTTCACAAACTATGCCTATGCGGCGCCCACGCTGTATGATTCGTCCTCGACCACAGACGGCAAACAATACTTCTTGATTTCAGCGCAAACGAGTGATCCGGACGTCTTCTATGATTCCGATGTGGACAGCGGTTACTCGGCGGATAATCTCGCGCCGGCGCCGCCGCAGAATCTTACAGGATCGTACTCCTCTCCCAGCGTCAGGCTGCATTGGAATCGGAACAGCGAACCGGATTTGAAGCAGTATAAAATCTACAGGAGCTCGAGTCCCGGCTTAAATCCAGTCACAGCTCATCCCATTGCCAGCACAGTCGACACGTTTTATGTTGATCAGAATCTGCCTCCGGAAGTTCAGGTTTGGTACATCGTGTGTGCGGCGGACATCCATGATAATCTGAGTCTGGCGAGCAGGGAAGTGAAGGTTTTGATTTCAGAAGTTACCGATCGGGGTGGAACTACGCCGGCTGAATACAAACTGTATCAGAATTATCCGAATCCGTTTAACCCCTCAACAATCGTCCCCTTCGATGTCGCCCATGATGGATTCGTCTCGATCAAGGTCTTCAACTTGCTCGGACAACTCGTTGTCACGCTTGTCAACAACGAGCTCACTGCGGGCCGTTATGAAGTCTTCGTTGATGCGAAAGGGTTATTGAGCGGGGTGTACTACTGCCGTATGGAAGTGAATCAGTCGAAGACCGGTACAATTATTTCAGGAGAGACGAAGAAGCTTTTGCTGTTGCGCTGAACGCCAGGAGCGGATCATTATCTCCTGAATGCAATCGGAGGCGAGCGCCCTCCGGAAAGTGTGCAAAGATTTTCGTATATTTTTCGAGAGCTTACGGTTGATCGATGCTCCGTAAGCTCTCTTTTTGTTTGGCGACGCAGGAGTTATTCAAATTTCAACTTACTTTCAGATCCCGAGGTACCGGCACTTGATTGACCTTCCCCGGCGGACTTCTCTAAAATCTGCTGCTCCCGGCAGATGAAAGTTGCACTTGTTTTCGGCACCCGCCCCGAGGCGATCAAAATGGCTCCGATCGTCAAGGAGCTTGAGAGGAGGCGGCTCAACCATGTCGTGATCGTAACAGCCCAGCACCGGGAGATGCTTGATCAGAAACTCGATGTGTTCGACATCCATCCCCAGTACGATCTCGACATCATGCAGCACGACCAGGACCTCTTCTACGTAACCTCCGCAGTCCTCAATGAGATCAAACCCGTGCTCCTGAAGGAGAAGCCGGACGTCCTATTGGTACAAGGGGATACAACGACGACATTCGCCACGAGCCTGGCAGCATACTATTTCAAGATACCCGTGGGACACGTTGAGGCCGGGCTCCGCACATGGGACAAGATGAACCCCTATCCCGAGGAACTTAACCGGCAGCTAACGACCCGGCTCACGGAATTCCATTTTGCGCCGACCGAGTGGGCGAAGAATAATCTCATTGCCGAAGGAATTAAGAAGGAAAACATTTTCGTCACAGGCAATACTGTCATCGACGCCCTCCTGATGATCGTAGATCCGAAATACCGGTTCGAAGACAGCACCCTGGATGCGATAGACTTCAAGAACCGCCGGGTGATTGTGCTGACCTCTCACCGCCGCGAGAATTTTGGGGAGCCGATGAGAGAAATCTTTTCCGCCTGCCGCGATCTCGTGGAGCGGAATCCCGACGTTGAATTGATCTATCCTGTCCATCCCAACCCCAACGTTCGAAAAACGGCGAACGATATGCTCTCGGGTATTCAGCGGGTTCATCTCATCGAGCCGATGGAGTATCGTCCGTTTGTCCAATTGATGAACAAATGTTATCTCATCCTCACCGACTCGGGCGGAGTCCAGGAGGAAGCGCCCTCGCTCGGCAAGCCCGCTCTTGTATTGCGGAAGACGACGGAACGGCCCGAAGCAATCGAGGCGGGGACTGCGAAACTCGTGGGCAGCGACCGGAAGCGTATCGTGGAGACGGCTCAGCGGCTCCTCTCAGACAAGATGGCGACGAGGGTAAACCCGTACGGCGACGGGAAGGCTGCACAACGCATCGTCGACACCATCCAGCAGCTGGGATAGATCCAAGTGGCTGCGGATTTCCCAGCGGTGTATTGCATCATTCTGAACCTGAACGGCGGCGAATTATTGCGCGATACGCTTGACTCGGTTCAGAAGATGTCGTATGCACGTTTCAGGACCGTCGTCGTGGATAACGGATCGAGCGACAGAAGCAGCATTCTCGTGCGGGAGCAGTACCGGGGAGTCACGCTGATTGAAAACGGAACCAACCTTGGGTTCGGTGAGGGAAATAATGTCGGCATTCGGTATGCACTGGCTCAAGGCGGCGATTGGGTCTTGCTGCTCAATAATGACATCGTCGCCGCCCCCGACATGTTGTCCGAGATGATGACTGTCGCCGTGCTGGACCCCGGTATCGGTATGCTTGCGCCGAAGATTTACTACCATTCGCTTCCGGACACATTTTGGTACGCCGGTGGAAATGTGAACTACTGGAGCGGCATTGTCTCCCACAGGGGAGTCGGCCGGAAGGATCGGGGCCAGTTCGATCGCATCGAGGACACAAAATATATTACCGGCTGCGCGATGCTCATTCGCCGGGCGGTGCTCGAAAAGGTCGGAATGTTCGATCCGTTATTCTACCCGGCGTACTCGGAGGATGCCGACCTCTCAACTCGGACGCTTCGCGCGGGCCACCGGCTGGTGTATGTTCCGCGGGCAAAACTATGGCACAAGGTCTCGGCGTTCAGCGGCGGGGGCTTATCGCCGAT
>VBOC01000214.1 GCA_005877655.1 Ignavibacteria bacterium | reverse complement strand
TTGCGGCGCGGCGTCAACCCCTGGCGACGCTTCCTCTCATCCGCTATCTTTTTGAAATCGCCGCAGCCGGCGTGAGTTCAGTCGTGGGCGCTCCTCTCCTGCTCTTTAAGGATGTCCAGTGGCGCGACTTTCACACATCCGAGCGATCGATGCGCGTCATCGGGTTTGTTCGGGGACTCGCGATCGCCCTTCCTCTTCTGATCCTTTTCGGTGGACTCTTTGTGGCCGCCGACGCCACCTTTGAAGAGATCGTGAAGAACATCTTCGACATCGATCTCGTCGAACTCATCGGCCACCTCGCTCTCATGGTATTCTGGTTCTGGTTTGCGGCCGGGATCGTCCGCAGGGTGTTTATCGATTCGGAAATCCGCCTCGAGAACCTTGCCTGGTCCGGCCGCCCCTCGATCGGCATCATGGAGACGGGTCTCGCCCTCGGCCTCCTTAATCTGCTCTTTCTCTCGTTTGTCATCGTTCAGCTTCAGTATCTGTTCGGCGGGGCCGCTCTGGTTACGGCCGCACGGGATCTTACGTTTGCACAGTATGCGCGCCGCGGCTTTTTCGAGCTGGTCACGGTCGCCGCTCTGGCCGTTCCGCTCCTGCTCGGCGCACACTGGCTCCTTCGCAAGGAAAAACCGTCCGATGAGCGCATGTTCCGGTGGCTCGCCGGCACGCTCATGGCTCTCCTGGCGGTGATCATGGCGTCCGCCGCCAATCGGTTGATTCTGTATGCCAGCCAATACGGAATCACCGAGCAGAGGGTGTACGCCTTTGTTTTCATGGCGTGGCTCGCGGTCGCTCTCATCTGGTTCTCGCTCACCGTCCTGCGCGGGCGCCGCGACCGGTTCATGTTCGGTGCGCTCTTGACGGGGCTTGCTGCGATCCTTGTTCTGAATGTCATGAATCCCGATGCTCTCATCGTCAGCGTGAATTCGATGCGAGCCGCGGAGGGGAACCGCTTCGATTCGAAGTATCTGACCGGCCTGAGCCTCGATGCGGCGCCCGGATTGATCGCAACACTCCCTTCATACGGCGAAAACGACAGGAGCATTATTGCGAGCCACCTTGTCCAGGTGTTTCAACGGCGTTCCGGCGACGACTGGCGGACATGGAGTCTGTCGAAATCCTCCGCGCTCCGCCTCATCGGGGAGAACCGCGAAGCTCTCGAGCGCATGATTGTTAAGAAAGCGAACTGATCCGTCCTCTTGAGTTCGTTCCTGTTCGCCGCCATCGCCTGCTACGCGTTCGCCGAGAATTTCAGGATCGTTGCAAGATAGCGGCCGCTGCCACGTCCGCGGATAACCTCTTCGTTGACATTCTCCCCACATTTCGCTAAACTTCCTTTCTGAACAATCCAGTAGAGGCGTGGATTGCTCTGCTACCGCCAATTCCTCGGTGATGTTGCGTAGAGACAATGATAGGACGGGCCGTTTCACAGTACAAAATCTTAGAGAAGCTCGGCGAGGGCGGGATGGGCATTGTGTACAAGGCCCACGATACCAAGCTCGATCGAATGGTGGCGCTGAAATTTCTGCCGTTGCGCCATGCGGAGGATGAAACCGACCGGGCCCGCTTTCTGCAGGAGGCAAGGGCCGCCGCGCGGCTGAACCACCCGAACGTTTGCTCGGTCATCGACATCTCCGACGATCCGCAATCGGGTCAGCAGTTTATCGTCATGGAATATGTCGAAGGCGCCACGTTGAATCGGAAAATCCCCATCCAAGACCTGCAGGAAGCCCTCGGCTATGCCGCCCAGATCGGGGAGGCGTTGGAGGCAGCCCACTCGAAAGGCATCGTGCACCGGGATGTGAAAGCAGAGAACATCATGATCACCCCCGATGGCAGAGTGAAGGTAATGGACTTCGGGCTTGCGAAACTCAAAGGCGCCACTAAACTGACGAAGACGACATCCACGGTCGGCACGCTTGCTTACATGGCCCCGGAGCAAATCCTGGGAGAGGAAGTCGACAATCGCACCGATTTATGGTCGCTAGGCGTCGTGCTGTACGAAATGCTCGCAGGCCAGCTCCCGTTCCGCGGGGAGCATGAAGCCGCGGTCATGTATGAGATTCTTAATCTGGAGCCCAAAGCGATCGATTCGTATCGCACCGACGTACCGGAGAATACCCGGGTTCTTCTCTCACAGCTTCTTCAGAGAAATCGCGCAAACCGGATTTCTTCGATCGGGGAGGTCATCGCCCGGCTGAAGAAAAGAGAATTGCAGCAGCCCCCGCCCGCGCCCGAAAAATCGATCGCCGTTCTTTATTTTGAGAACATGAGCTCGGAGAAAGAGAGCGATTATTTCTGCGCGGGCATCACCGAGGACATCATCACCGACCTCTCGAAGATCAAGGAGTTGAAAGTCGTATCCCGGACCGACGTGGCTCCGTTCCGCAACAAAGAGGTCAACACGCAGCAAGTCGGAAAAGCGCTCGGAGTAAACTACATTCTCGAAGGGAGCGTGCGCAAGGCAGGAAACAAGATTCGCATTACGGCGCAGCTCATCGATGTCCGCAATGGGTTTCACCTCTGGGCCGAACGGTTTGACCGTCTCATCGAGGACATCTTCGATGTTCAGAATGAGGTCTCACAAAAGATCGCCGGATCGCTGAAGATTTCTCTCTCGGATTCCGAAAAGGAATCGCTCGCGAAAAAACCGACCGATGACCTCAGAGCCTACGATTTCTATATGCGCGGCAGAGAACTCCTCTCCCTTCGGGGAAGGATGAATAATCAGTCCTCGGTCGGTATGTTCGAGAACGCAATTTCACTCGACCCCCGGTTTGCGTCGGCCTACGCCGGACTCGCAGAGGCCTATTCCGCGATGTACGAATACTACGACGGCAAAGCGGAGTGGCTCGGGAAAGCGATCGAGATGAATCAAAAGGCTCTCAACCTTGATCCTGCGTCGATCGAAGCGCGATTCGGTATCGCGACGGTGTATCTCCATCAGAAAAGGTACAAAGAGGCGAAGCGCCTGTTCGAACAGATTCTGGAAGAAAACCCCAATTTCTATGAGGCTGTTTACCGGCTAGGCATGATTTCCGAAGCGATGGGCGATCTCGATTCGGCGTTGAAGTACTTCACTTCCGCAACAACCCTGAAGCCGCATGATGAAGACGCCTGGATGAGCCTGAATACAATCTTTCATAAGATGGGCAATGCCTCCTCGGCGGAAGAGGCGGTGAAAGAGGTCATCGAGGTGGCTTCGCAAAAACTTCAGGCGAACCCGGACGACCTCATCGTCATGAGCCGGCTCGCGGAGGCCTATGCGCGATTTGCATGCAGAGAGGAGGCCTATGCCACGCTGAAGAGAGTGCTGGAGATCGATTCATCCGACGGATTGGCGCTCTATCATTGCTCTTCCGCTTACGGGTTGCTGGGGGAAAAACACAATGCCCTGGTTTACTTGAGAAGGGCGTTCGACTGCGGTTTTAAGGCTGTGGCCAACTGGGCAAGAACCAATCCCGCATTTGAGGGCTTTCATGACGACCAGGAATACGTGAAAATGATTGCTGCGATTAAGTAACTGATTTCGTTCATGAGATCGATATCAATCCAATGCTAGCAAAGTACAACTGAACTAAACTAGAACTAAGAAGAGAGGAGTACAAGCATGCCAAAGTACGTAATTGAGAGAGTAGTCCCGGGAGCGGGGAAAATGTCGGCGGCAGATCTCAAGGCGGTTTCGCTCAGGTCTTGTGATGTGCTGAACCGGCTCGGACCGCAGATTAACTGGATTCAGAGCTACGTCACCGACGATAATATATACTGCGTGTATATCGCCCCCAATAAGGAAATCATTCAGGAACACGCGCGGGCAGCGGGGGTCCCGGCCAACCTCATCTCCGTCGTCCGCACGATGATCGATCCGACCACCGCCGAAGCATGATCAGCCTCCGGTGACCGGCGCTCACCCGACTCTCCAAATTATGACGGGATGCCGGAACATTGGGGGGAACAATTCATGGAAATAAAGGCGATTCAGGCGCCGCTGAAGGCTAAATACCGCGAGGATCCTGCGAGTGCGCGAATAACTCTCGTAGCAAGAGCGGACGGGAAGGACACGCCTCTCGCGTGTTCGGTCGACCTGGGGCGCGCCATCTATGAGGCGGAGGCGCACACCGGGGTGGGAGGTACTGGTACTGCGGCCTGTTCCGGCGATCTGCTTCTCGGAGCGCTCGCCGCGTGCGCACAGATCACCTGCCAGTTGGTTGGAGCTGCCATGGGAATCAAAATCCAGAGCGTCGGCGTAATCGTGGAGGGGATTCTTGACCTGCGCGGCACGCTTGGAGTGGCCAGGGATGTTCCGGTCGGTTTTGAAAGCATTCGCCTCGGCTTCGACGTGAAGGCCCCCGAAGCGACCCGGGAGCAGCTCGATGCACTGAAACGAAAAACCGAGGAGTACTGCGTCGTCTACCAGACGCTTATGAAGCCCCCGGTTGTGGACCTTGTTTGGAAGGAGCCGGCCTGACCCGTCGAACGCTCGGTTAGCGAATTCACCTCCGACGATCCGCCTGCCTCCGCGCAAAAAAAAGGGTGACCCCCTGAGCGGGAATCACCCTTTGTGCAGCCGTCTTGAACCTGCGCTACGTTCCGGCGCTGTAATCCTCCGCGTACTTTCTTTGCTCCGAGGTCAGCTTATCGATCTTGTAGCCCATCGTCCGTAATTTCACCTCGGCGATTTCCTGATCCTGTTCCACCGGGATGTCGTAGACCTTGTTCTCCAGCCGGTCTCCGTTCTTGTGGGCATTGACGATCCGGAGCTGGGACATGAACTGATTGGCGAACGACATGTCCATGACCTCGGAAGGATGCCCCTCGGCAGCTGCGAGATTGACCAA
>VBOC01000213.1 GCA_005877655.1 Ignavibacteria bacterium | reverse complement strand
ATGCTGCCAGCGGGGCTCGAGCCATTCTTCAAGCGTCTTCGGGTAGTCGAATCCGTACTTCCTCGCCAGCTCGAATATCTTCGCGCCCGGCAAGAGGACGGGGGCATAGACGTAAAAGATGATCTCGCTCCGGGGGTTTACATCTTTAATCTTCCGGATAAACGAAATATCGGCGTCAATCTGCCGATCGATCTCTTCGTCCGGGCTGCCAAAAATAAAAGAAAACTCGGGTACGATATCGAACTCCCGAATCCGCCGAGCAAAATCGAGTATCGTTTCCGGTGACTGAGTCCCCCCCTTGTTCATGAGATTGAGCGTCTCCTCCGAGCCCGACTCCGCTCCCGTGAAGATCATCCGGCATCCCTATGCCCTCATCTCGCGCAGCGTTCGGTCGGAATATTTCAAAAGTGTGTCGCTTCGACCTTCGCCCCACCAGGAAATGCCGAGCGGTTTGACCCGCTCCGAAAACTCTAGTGTCCTTTTTTCCGAAACGAAGAAATTATCGTCGAAGAACTCGACAGAATCGACGCCGTACTCGGCCTGGAGAAAGGCCAATTCCCTCACGATGTTCTCGGCCTTCTGCGCGAGCCACTTGCCGTCGAACATCGCAACGACGCTGCAGAATCCGCAATGAAAGGGGCATCCGAAACTCGAATGATAGGCGGTCGTCCTGTTCCCGAGATACGTTCGTTGCAGGTATCGGCGGACATTGATTCTGCGGTAGGGAAGAGGGGGGAGGAGATCCGGATGGATCCATTCCCTGGCTGCGGTGTGAACGATAGTACCCTGCCTTTTGAATGAAATCCCGCGGACTCCATCGAGCGGCTGGCCGGCTTCGAGAGCGCTCACGAGCTCGGGCAGCGCGAACTCCCCCTGCGACCAGATGACGCAGTCGACGAGGGAAGACTTGAGCACCGTATCGGCGTGAATTGTGGGAAAGGTTCCGCCCCAGATGATCTTGATGGCCGGATAATTGGACCTGAGAAATGCCGACAGGTTGATTGCCTGCGTCAGTTGGGGGCCGGGCATGACCGTCAGTCCGACGTACCGGACATCCCGGGCGGAGATGATCGACTTCAACGTCATCTCGATTCGGGGATCGTAATTCTGATCGATGATCTCGTACTCGTACTTCCCCTCAAGTCCCGCCCCGACGGCGAGCACGGAAAGGGGGACCCGATGGTTCCACCTCGCACTGCGCGGATTGATGAGAAGAATCATGGCATCTTCGTTATCATAGGCACATTACGGAAACAGTGCTCTTCTCCCGCATCGCGGTCTGCGTGTCTTAAAATCGATCGAGCAAGGCAGCCACAGAACTCTTTCGCAATGTGCATACACACGTCTGGCAACGTTCGAGAACGTAGTCTCTCACCTTTCTGCGTGTATCGATGATCGTATCATTATTCAGCGTTTGTTCCAGGTTCGTTTCCCGGGCGTCCCCAAAGCGCGGGAGAAAATAGCAGGGGAGAAGATCGCCGGTCGAGGTGATGACCGCTGAGACCATCGGGGCATTGCATGCATTGGACGGAAAGGGGTTTCTGCCGATAAGCGCTCCAAAATAGTCGACGATGTGGTAGAGTTTGTCCGGCGATTCAGAAATGAACCCGGTTCTAAATTCCGTCCTGTAGGTCGAAACGATCGCATCGACGATTGCGCGGAACTCCAAGACCTCCTCAGCCGTCAAAGAAATCGAGTCGGAGTGAGCCGGGGGCCCTTTCCCGTCCCGGCCGAACCCATCAGAAAGGAGATCAGCCGCGAGAAATGAAATTCGCCTGACGCCGAGCGATTTGGCAAGAGCGATCAATTGAGCCAGCTCCCGGTAGTTCTGCTTTTGCACAACGGTCCTGATAGATACCCTCGCGGGCCCGGGAGAGGATTTGACCGCTGAACGGATGCCCGCCAGGAGCTGTTCGAAGGAAATCCTCCCGCGAATCGTATCGTGCGTGCCGGCGGTCGCACCGTCGAGAGAAACGATGATCTCGGTAAGAAACGTCCGGATCTCGTGCAACCTCTTGTCTAACAGGAGACCGTTCGTCAAGAGCGTTTCCTGAACTCCGTACTGACTGAAAATCTTGCAAATTGCGGGGAAGTCGCGCCGCAGGAGGGGCTCTCCTCCCGAGAACACGATATGCCGGAGACCGTAGTCGGCCAGCGTGCAAGCCAGCCGCTCGATTTCGATTATTGAAAGTTCATCCGGCCTGGCCTTACGATATGAGCACATGCAGCAGCGCAGATTACATCCCTCGGTCACATAGAGAATGACAATCGGCAGGGTGTGCGACGATGCCGAGAGTGTGTTGAGCCAGGCCTTGAAGTTCATTGTGCCTGCGACGGCGGTAGAGCCGGTGGGGGACCCTTGATCAGCCGGATTCTTGTAATTTCCGGAGGGCAGTTTATCCTGACCGGAATGCCCACGGTCCCGATCCCTCTCGAAACGTACATCCGCGAGGATCCGATCGAATAGAGGCCCGCGACATAGGGAGAAGCCATCCGGGCGGGAGCGATTACCTCGTTGCCGATCCGCGCGAGGACGATCTGGCCGCCGTGCGTATGTCCGGTGAGGCTTAGATCGATGCTTCGTTCGGCGGCTTCTTCGAAGTAATAGGGGCGATGGCACATGAGGATCTTCGGTGTTCCTTCAAACGTTCCCCGCGCTGCCTGATCGAATAATTGCGCGGCTCGGCGGCGATTACCGACGTCATCCACCCCCAGGAGGTGGATCTTCGCGTTTCCCTTCCGGAGGTCGACGCGTTCATTCACCAGCAGCCTGATCCCCCCGGCGGCGACTTCGCGGGCGACAAGGTCGACGTTTCGCGTGTAGTAATCGTGGTTACCGAGAACTCCGTAGACCCCGAACGGCGCTTGTAAATCGGAAAACGCCTCCGCGAACGGGTAGACCTCTTCCGCCATGCTGTTGACAAAGTCTCCGGCGATGATGACGCAATCCGGCCTCATCGCATTGATGACGGAGGCGTACCCCTTCATCGTCTCCCTGGTCATGAAGACGCTTGAATGGATGTCGCTGATGAAGGCGATCGTGAATCCGTCGAATTCGTCGGGAAGATTGGCGATGGGGATCGGGATATTGCTGAACGCATAGTTGTCTTTCCCGAGTGCGCCGATCGCAGAGCCGACGAACGCGGCTCCTGCCACGACCGTCATTCCGCGCCCGAGGAAGATTCTCCGCTGCGGGTTGAATGCCGCCGCTCCCGTCGGGCGCTCTGCCGCGGCCGGATGAGGTTTCGGCGTCCGAAATCGCCGGACGATCGATCGCACAGCCCGGAGCGGAAGGAGCGCACATTCTTTCACCACAATAGCAAAGAAGACGATAACGGCCGAGGCATGCCAGAGGTAGATGGGAAAGATGGTCGATGTAACGACCCAGCCGGGCAGAAGGCGGAGTTCACGCGACAGAAAAAGGAGGAGAATGACCGGGATATTAAACAGCAGGAAGAGAACATTGACAATCTGTTGCAACCCGGCTCGATGAGAAGGGCGATTGATCCGGAGGGAGATCTCTCTGTAGAAAAAGAACTGGATGAGGAGAAGAAAGATTGATACGATTGTCTGGAAGATGGTCCACATAATGAGCTGTCTTACAGAGTGAATGGAGACGTTTCGCGGGCCTGACGGCCTGGCTGCCCGTTGCGGCGGCCTCGTTCCTTTGTGTACGAGATGGATGAGAGAAAGATCGCCAGCATCAACGCCAACCGCGGATACGCAAGGAACGTAAGCAGGGCTCTGCCATCAAACACCCGGAATATTCTGTACGGAATGAAGCCTATCAGGATAAACAATCCGAGTATCATCTTTTGTTTCAAGCCCCACGGGGCGCGATCGGCGCTGAGGAGGAGTCCGACGGGGAGAACGAGCAGCAGGAAATGATACGTTGCCGAAGCCGGCAGGAGGAGCAACCCTGCAATAGTCACAAGAGCGAACTGAACCGAAGCGCCGTCCGAACCGAACGATGCGGCGGCGACCCGGCACGCCCGAAGAGTCATAAACACCACGATTCCGTAAATTGCAAATTTGATGGTGATGTATCCCGGAGGCCATCCGACCAATGGCTCGGGATTCCAGACCGGATCCGGAAGAAAGATTCGTTTGAGGAGACTGTTCCACGATTGAAACGTCGCGCTGTAACCGTCCTGGATATTGCCGTCAAGATGACTCGTCAGCACGCTCAGATAAAACCGGTGAACCTCCGTTCCGAGGACGAGCACCGAGAGTCCATAGAGTATCAATATCGTGAGCAGGAAGGAGAAGATCAATCGCCACTCCTTCCGTACGATAAAAAGGGGGAGAAAGAGAACGGGAAAATACTTTAGCGCGGCCCCGGCGCCCAGAAGGCTGCCCGAACGTCCGAAGCGCGCCTTTCGCCAATACAGGTACCCTGCGGATACCAGAAGCGACAGGGCGAGGTAAAACTGGCCCAGGCGGAAATTGTTTACGAGCGCGATTCCGGTTCCAAGGAAGAGAAGTGCGCTCCAAACCAGATCGCGGCGGAGAATCTTCGACAGCAACAGGACATTTGCACCGAGCAGGAGGACGTTGACGATCGTCCAGGCCTGGAGAGCGTACCGGGGCGGGAGGTACGCGAGCGGGATCATGATGAATGCATCCAGGGGCGGAAATGGGGAAAACCTCCCCTCCTGGTCAATCCCCTCCCGCTCGATCTGCTTCTGAAACCACGCGTCATCGTAGAGATTGGTGAGATTTCCGCCCTCGTAAAAACGGAGAAACGAGCCGGCGACGAGAAGGGTCCATTGGAAGAGCCGCATCAGCCGGCCACAGGCAACGACTCCAATGCCTGTTCGACATCTGCCACTTCAATCGCTGTCATACAACGCGCATGGTAGGGGCACCGGAAGCTTTTCGCATCATAGATGTTCATGCAGGGGCTGCAGGAGACTCCTTTATAGATCGCCGTGACAGAACCGGAGATGGGGCCGTAAAATTGAGGACTTTCGGGGCCGTATAAACCGACGCACCGGGTTCCGAGGGCCGCGGCGAGATGGAGGGGACCGCTGTCATTCGAGATCAGCAGGTCACAGCGTGACAGGAGCGAGATCAATTCGCCGATTGAGAGCAGGCCGGCGGCATTGAAACAGTGATCACTCTCCGGGATCTGATCGAGGACATGCTGAACATACGACCGTTCGCTTCGAATGCCCAGAAAGACCAGGTCGGTACCAGGCCGCGAAACGCGGAGAGAGTCAATCAGCGCCGCAAACTTTTGAGGCGTCCACCGTCGTTCGAGGAACGTCTCCCCGGCATTCACGTTCACGCAAATGATCGGCCCGTTTTTCAACGGAAGCTTTTCGTCGAGCCGGCGAGTGTCTTCGCGATCGGTTGTAGGCGCCTCAACCTCCGGAGCCGCGCAGCGATTTCCAAGGATCCGTACCTGATCGCAAAACGCCTCGATCACATGCCGATCCTTGGAGAGGCGGACCTGGTGAGTGAGTACCAGCGAGCGCCAGCGCGTCGGCAGTTCGAAGCCGATTCGAATTGGGGCGCGGGTTGCGCCGCTCAGAAGCGTGGAGAACTTGGAAAAGAACTCGAAATCGAACACTGCGTCGAACTGTAACCGGCGGATCTCCCTCAGGACATGCAGCACATCAATCAGAAATCCCCGAATCGAATCGGAGTCAACGGTCAGTACGTTATCGACGAGGGGGATCCGGTCCAAGAGCTCCCTTTGAGCCGTGAACGAGAGATACGAGATCTGCACGCCCGGGGATGACTCCTTGATAAGGCGGAGGGCGGGAGTGGATAGGAGAATACTTCCCATCCCAAAGAACTTTATAACTAAGACGTTCCGGACGCCTCCGTCGTAAGAGGTTTTCCGTCGACTCGGGAACAACAGGAGAAACAGGCCGAGAACCCAGCAAAAGGGAATGCCGGCGAACCGATCGATCCGCCGCATGTTCTGGACTCTCACGTCCTCTTCCGTTCCGCAACCAACACAAAATGGTCTCCTAACGAGTGAAAGGGAAATACTCCCCTGATCGTATGGTCCAGGCGCTGGAGCCGGCCGGCTGCCGCCGGGTGGGACGATGCAAATTGCTTAGAATTGAGCGTGGGGGAGAGGATGCTGAGCCCATAGACTTTCTGTATCCTGAACCATGGCGAGAGCATCCTTCCAAATTCTGCCGGAGAATAGTACCACACAGGCAGCGAGGCCCGGCCGATTTGCGCATTGACCTTGCCGGCGCGCATCCGACGGAAGGCGCGCGCTATCTTTCCCCGAATGAGAAATCCCCCGATTTCCCAGAGGCATACCCGGTTGAGTACGGACAACACAACCGGTGAACCCGGCACGATCAGCCCGGCGATTCTCCCGAGGGCGGCTT
>VBOC01000212.1 GCA_005877655.1 Ignavibacteria bacterium | reverse complement strand
CAGGACTCACACAATACTTCGGCGGGGACGCGAAGAATGTGGGAGGAGGGGCATTCGCCATGTACGCAGGAGACTATTCGGAGAATGGATTCATTGACATCGACGATTTTGTGGGCCCCGATAACGAAGTATTTCAGAGCGGTTATCGAAGATCGGATCTTAATATGGACGGGTTTATCGACTCGGGGGATTTCGTCGCTCCTGACAACAACTTATTCAAAGGTACGCGTGTACCGAATTGAAAAGGTAGAGAAGTCATGAAAACGAAACTCGTGTTGCTGCTGCTGGTGATGAGCTCGGGGCTGGCGTTCGGCCAGGTTCCGACCTACCAGCTTGTCCTCCAGAACGACGCATTGGTCGGCAGCACGGTGTATGAATTCGACATCGTTCTGATCCGCACCGGAAGCACGACGTTGGAGCTCGCATCTCTTCAGCCGATCCTCACGTTCAACACTTCGATTTCATCCGGTTCGCTCGCGTTCACGATCAATTCCGGATCTTCACAATTGAATGCATTGCAACAGCCCGCGAATGGCAGGCTGTCGATCAGCGGTAATGAACTCCGGATCGCCCCCAATGTGCCTCCGGGGGCGGGCTCGGGGACGATTATACCCGTTTCCCCCGGGCTCAGAGTTGGCAGGTTCAGAATCACGAGCAGCGTTCCCTTTGCCGACCTGAGCGCCAATGTTGCCTGGAAGGAGATAGGGAGCGACCCGATCACAAAGATCAATGCCTATGTCGGCGGGTTCAACACCCCCGTCACCGCTCCCGGATCACAGGTGAACACGCTTGCCAATGCATCGCTCTCCCCGTTAACGATCACGAGCACTTCGCCGCTGCCTCCGGCAACCGCCCGCACAGCCTACGCGGACACGCTTACCGCGTCGGGCGGCACGCCTCCCTACACATGGGCGCTGAAGAGCGGCTCGCTGCCGTCGGGATTTACGCTCTCCTCCGCCGGCGTCATCGCCGGATCGACGACGCTTGCAGGCACCTATACCTTTACCCCCCAGGTGACCGACAGCGCCTCAACGTCCGCTTCCAGCCCCTTCGCGCTGACGGTCAATGCGGGCATCCCGACACAGCTTGCCTACCTTCAGCAGCCCACGAATGCGAGTGCGGGGGCGGCCATCAGTCCCGCCGTCGCGGTTCAACTGAGGGATGCGGACGGGAATATCGCCTCCACGTCGGGGGTCTCCATCGGCGCGTCCCTGTTCACGGGTACGGGCACGTTGGGCGGAACCTTGAACCGGCTGACCGACGGATCCGGAACGGCGACATTCAATGATCTCAGCATCAATAGAACGGGAGTGAAGTCTCTCCAGACCTCCGGCACCGGCCTGACGCCGGCCACCAGTTCCTCTTTTACAATTTCACCCGGCTCGCCGGCCGCCCTCGTTTTCGTGCAGGAGCCGTCGGATGGTCAGGCGGGCGCCGTCATTGTCCCGGCCGTGACCGTCCAGCTACAGGATGCATTCGGAAATAATACCCCGGCTATCGGCCTGAGAGATACGATGTCCCTCCTCTCCGGAAGCGGGGCCCTGACCGGCACGCTGGTACGCACGACGGATGCGACCGGGCTTGCCACCTTCAACGACCTGAGTGTCAACCAGGCGGGGGCGAAGGAACTCCGCGTCGGGGGTGCCGGCGTGACATCCGCGACGAGCCGCACGTTCACGTTGAGCGCCTTCACGATCACGGCCTCCGCGGATGCGGGTGGATCGATCTCCCCGTCCGGAACGGTAAGCGTGAATTCCGGCGCGAGCCAGGCATTCACGTTCACTCCAAATACCGGCTACCATGTCGACAGCGTCATTGTCGACGGCGTAAACCAGGGCTCGATACCAAACTACACCTTTACCAATGTCACGGCGAACCACACAATCCGCGCATCGTTTGCGATCAATACGTTCACGATCACGCCCTCCGCGGATCCGGGCGGAACGATTTCCCCGTCCAGTCCGGTGACTGTCAATTACGGCGCGAACCAGGGATTCAGTTTCACGCCGAATACCGGGTATCACGTCGACAGCGTTCTTGTCGACGGCGTGAACCAGGGTTCATTACCCTCCTATACCTTTACCAACGTCACCGCGAATCATTCGATCCGCGTGTCGTTTGCGATCAATGCCTTCACGATCGCAGCCTCGGCCGGATCGGGCGGGATAAGTTACGGAGCGAACCAGCAGTTCACGCTCACGCCCAATACCGGCTATCATATCGACAGCCTGGTCGTGGACGGGGTGAGCCAGCCCGTGGCGGCAAGCTACACGTTCACGAATGTCACGTCTAACCACACGATCCGCGCGCTCTTTGCGATCAACACCTTCACGATCACCGCCACGGCCGGACTGAACGGGTCGATTTCGCCCTCGGGTCCCGTCAGCGTAAACTACGGAGCGAACCAGGGGTTTACGATCACACCGGCGAGCGGTTATCATGTCGACAGCGTGTTTGTCGACGGGGTAAATCAAGGGTCGATCCCATCCTACACCTTTACGAATGTCACAGCGGATCATTCGATCCGGGCGGCTTTTGCGGTCAATCAGTACACGATCACGGCGAGTTCCGGACCCAATGGATCGATTTCGCCGAGCGGCCCGGTGGGCGCCACAGCCGGTTCAAGCGCGACGTTCACGATGACTCCGAACACAGGATATCACATCGCAAATGTTCTCGTGGACGCATCATCAGTGGGAACAAATCCTTCATACACGTTCAACAACATCTCGGCGAATCATACAATTTCGGTGACCTTTGCACCCAACCAGCTATCAATCACGATTCAGACGGTCCCGCAGGGATTAAGCATCATTGTCGACGGCACCCGCTACACGAGCCCGCAGACATTCACCTGGGCGGCAGCCAGCGGCCATACCATCGCCACCGACAGTATCCAGAATGCCACCGCCGGTTCAAGGCTCCTCTTCTCGTCGTGGAGCGATAGTGGAGCGAGATCGCACTCCGTCTCCCCGTTGGCGAATACGACCTACACCGCAACCTTCGGGACGCAGTACTATTTGACAATGTCCGCGAACGCGGGCGGCAGCGTGATTCCGGCGAGCGGCTGGTTCAACAGCGGACAAATTGTAACGATCACAGCACAGGCCGCCAGCAATTACAGCTTCAGCTCCTGGAGCGGAAGCGGAAACGGCTCCTATTCAGGATTCGCCAACCCCTCGCAGCTGACGATGAACGCGGCCATTTCCGAAGTTGCAAGTTTCACACAGAACCCCGTCCAGGTCACGATCCAGACAAACCCGCCCGGACGATCGTTCTACTTCGACGGTTTCAGGTATACAACATCCCAGACCCGGACCATTCAACCGGGCGAAGTCCATTATCTCGACGTGGTCTCTCCGCAGGCCGGAACTCCGGGGAAGCAGTACGTGTGGAGCAGCTGGAGCGACGGCGGAGCGGCAACCCACTCGGTAACGATTCCGGATTCGAATGTTACCTACACAGCGACGTACAGCACACAGTTTTTCCTGACGATCGCGGCCAATGCCGGCGGGACTGCCGGCCCCGCCAGCAACTGGCAGGACTCGGGAGCGGCGGTTACGATTACCGCCTTTCCGAACACCGGCGGCGGGTATGCCTTCGGCGGCTGGCGCGGCAAGGGTTCGGGCTCTTATACAGGACCGAACAACCCGGCGATTGTCTCGATGAACGCGCCCATTAATGACACGGCGAACTTTACCCAGTTCCCTGTCCATTTCACGGTCACGACCGCGCCTGTCGGCCGCACGATCAGTGTCGACGGCACATCCTACGCGAGCCCGCAGACCTTCACCTGGATTACGGGTTCGAATCATACGGTCGCCGTTCCCGACTCTCAACTGCTGGGAGCGAGGACCCGCTACATGTTCTCAAGCTGGAGTGACGGCGGGGCAAAGAGTCACACGGTCACACCCGTGCAGGATTCGACCGTAACGGCAAGTTTCAGCACGCAGTATTTCCTGGTCATGAACGCAGGCGCCGGGGGGACGGTCGCTCCGGCGAGCAATTGGTATAACAGCGGACAACTGGTGCCGATCAGCGCGACGCCCAATTCGGGATATTCCTTCGGCGGATGGAACGGGGCCGGGAGCGGATCGTATACCGGGCCCAGCGCCTCGGCGAGCGTGACGATGAATGACTCGGTTTCGGAGACGGGAAGTTTCGTGCTCGTGCCGGTCCATGTGACGATCCAGACAAACCCGGCGGGGAGATCGTTTACGGTTGACAGCATAACCTACTCGACGACGCAACTCTTCACCTGGAGTTTCGGAACGAGCCATACGATTTCGACGGCGACGCCGCAGGCCGGAACGACCGGGGTCCAGTATGTGTGGAGCAACTGGAGCGACGGGGGAGCGATCGCCCATCAGGTGACGGCGGCGGGAGACACGACGATCGTCGCGAATTTCACGAGACAGTTTTTCCTGACGATGAACAGTGACACCGGAGGAACGGTAACGCCGGCAAGCAGCTGGTACAACGGCGGGCAGCTCGTGCCGATCAGCGCTACGCCGAACGCGGGATTCAAGTTCGGCTCGTGGACCGGAAGCGGGGCGGGCTCGTATACCGGCCCGAACAGCACGCCGACGGTTACGATGAGCGCGCCAATTACGGAAACGGCGAATTTCGTGCGCTTTACGGCGCAGGTGGTCGTTCAGACCAATCCTGCGGGACTCGTCATCTTCGTCGACAACACGCAATATGCCAGTCCGCATACCTTCACCTGGACGACCGGCTCCAGCCACACGATTGCGCCGGGAGACACCTTGAGCGGAGGGCCGGGTATACAATACGTGTGGAACACGTGGAGCGACGGGGGATCGAAATCACACGCCGTGAGTCCTTTGAAAGACACCACGTTTACCGCCAATTATACGACCCGGTATTCCCTGACGATGACGGCCAATACCGGCGGGACAGTTGCACCGGCAAACGGCTGGTTCAACAGCGGCCAGATCGTATCGATCACGGCCATTCCAAACAGCAGGTACAGCTTCAGTTCATGGAGCGGGAGCGGAAGCGGATCGTATTCTGGATACACGAACCCCTCGCAGGTCACGATGAACGGGCCAATCACCGAGGTTGCCAATTTCACACAAAACTCCGTTCAGGTCACGATCGTGTCGAGCCCGCCGGGAAGAACATTCTATTTTGACTTCTCGGCCTACACGGCCACACAAACGCGGACACTCTATCCGGGCGAAGTCCATTATCTCGACGTGCTCTCCCCGCAGCCTGGTTCGCCGGGTACGCAATACGTCTGGAAAAGCTGGAGCGACGGGGGAGCGGGATACCACGCCGTGACGATTCCCGATTCGGACGTCACGTACCTTGTAACGTATGGAACGCAGTATTATCTGACGATCGCGGCCAATGCCGGCGGGACTGCCGGCCCCGCCAGCAACTGGCAGGACTCGGGAGCGGCGGTTACGATTACCGCCTTTCCGAACACCGGCGGCGGGTATGCCTTCGGCGGCTGGCGCGGCAAGGGTTCGGGCTCTTATACAGGACCGAACAACC
>VBOC01000211.1 GCA_005877655.1 Ignavibacteria bacterium | reverse complement strand
ATCCTTGCGATCATGCCGTGGAATTTTCCATTCTGGCAGGCATTTCGATTTGCCGCCGCAGCCCTGATGGCGGGAAATGTTGCACTTCTCAAGCATGCCCCGAACGTACCTCAATGCGCTCTCAGGATCGACGAGACCTTTCATCGGGCGGGTTTTCCGGAGGGCGCCTTTCAGACACTGCTCATCGAGGTCGAAGCCGTGAAACGCATCGTCGAAGACCCTCGCGTGAAAGCTGTAACGCTGACGGGAAGCGTGAGGGCAGGCAGGGACGTGGCAGCCATTGCGGGCGCTGCGATTAAAAAGACTGTGCTGGAGCTGGGCGGAAGCGATGCCTTTATCGTCATGCCGAGCGCAGATCTTGACCAGGCGGTCAAGACTGCCGTAACGGCGCGGGCGATCAACAACGGACAATCGTGCATCGCCGCGAAGAGGTTTATCCTCCACGAAAAAATCGCCGGTGAATTTACACCGCGGTTTGTCGCGGCCATGGAATCGTCGCGGGTCGGCGATCCGATGAACAATGATACCGACATCGGGCCCATCTCGCGCGACGACCTGTTGGGGAAACTCGACGACCAGGTGCAGAAATCGGTTAAATTGGGCGCGAAGGTTCTCACAGGTGCAAAGATATTGAAACGACCCGGTTACTTTTACGCGCCCACCGTTCTCACCGACATCCCGAAGGGGTCTCCCGCCTTTGACGAGGAGCTCTTCGGGCCGGTCGCAGCTCTTTTCCACGTGCGAAACATTGACGAAGCAATCACGGTCGCCAATGACACAAAATTCGGCCTGGCAGGCGCAGCATGGACACGAGATCGCGCTGAAATGAAGAGATTCATCGATGAACTCGAGGCGGGGCTTGTGTTTATTAACGGCATGGTCGCGTCGGATCCCCGGCTCCCGTTCGGAGGAGTGAAACAGTCAGGATATGGCCGCGAGCTGGGGGTTCAGGGTATCCGTGAGTTCGTCAATGTGAAGTCGGTCTGGATAAAGGGCGCTTGACTTTGTTGTATCCCGAAACGTCCAATGTGACCGTCGGGTTGCGCCACTTTAATAAGTGAGAACGGATCTGAGAGGGGGGCGTGGAGCGGGCGGGGGTTACGCGTCAAGCTTCCAGGTTTTTCCAATCATGTCGACGGCGATCGAGGGCGAGTGTTGAGCAACTGCTTGTCTCAAACGCTCGATCGGTTCGTCGACGGGCTCGTTGCTGAGCATAAAGGTATGCCAGTGTACAGGGAGGATCGAGTTTGCTCTCATATGGTTCGCCATTGCAACCGCCTGCTCCGGATTCGCGTGAACATAGATCCATGGATCGTACGCGCCGATCGGCAGGATTGCGAGATCGATGGGGATGTTTTGTTCACCAAGATCTTTGAATCGTTCGTGATATGCCGTGTCGCCGCCGAAGACGATATGGCGTCCTTTTTTCGAGATCAGGTATCCGTTGAAGCTCCGCCCGTCCTTGTCGCCCTTTGACCGGTCCTTCTCCCAGGGAAACCGCCAGCCAAAGTGATTTACTCTCAATCCTTCAATCTCAAGATCGCCCTCGGTCACCGCTTCCCCCCAATCCAGCTCGCGTACGGATTTCTGACCGAGCACATCAAAGATATCTCCTGTGTTTTTTGCCGTGACAATGGGAATGTTTTTGCCCAGGCGCCGGAGGCTCGGAATGTCGAGATGATCGAAGTGAGCATGAGAGATCAGGATCAGATCCAACGGAGGGAGCTCGTCAATTCCGAGCGCCGGCGACACAAGACGCTTCGGCCCGAACGTGCCGAGCCTGAAGAAGCTCGGGCCCGCTCTCTCCGAGAAGACAGGATCGGTGATGATCTTTGTCCCATAAAAATTAATGAGGACGGTCGCATGGCCGATCCAGGCGGCGGTGATCGTTGAATCATCCCAGCTTTTCGGATCGGGACGGAATGGCGCGGGGACGGTTTCGCCGCCGTGAAAGAGGAAGGAGAACGGAAACTTTTTCCTTTCCTGCGCCTGAGCGAGAACCGCTCCGGGAGCAAGAACTCCAAGTCCGAAAGCTGCAAGAAAATTCCTTCTCGAGATCATCGCAGAATTAACCCCTTACAATCGTATTGTGGTCCGCCATCGCTATTATAACGTTTCTCCAACAGCTTCTGTTTCAACTTCCGTGACAGCGGCAGGTTCCGGGATGGATTCCGGACATGCCGATTGGCTTATGAACCATTAATTTTCAGAACTCCGGCTCCACGGATCTTTCCGCTCTTCAGTCGCTGGAGTGCACGGTTTGCCTCCGCGAGCGGGAATAATTCCGTTTCGGTTTTCACCGGAATTTCACCTGCAAGTTTCAGAAAATCATTCCCATCCCGCCGGGTGCTATTCGCAACACTCGTGATCTTGCGTTCCTGATAGAGCAGAGAATAGTCAAACGACGGAATCGGACTCATGTAGAGTCCCGCGAGAGCGAGCGCCCCGCCTTTGCGCAGAACTTTGAGCGCCTTCGGAACGAGCTCGCCGGCGGGCGCAAAGCTGACGGCGGCATCCAGCGGGCTTGGCGGAACATCGTCCGAATTGCCTGTCCATGCCGCCCCGAGTTTCTCAGCAAGCTTCCGGTGTTCCGCGCTTCGGGAAAAGACAAACACCTCGCAGCCCCAATATCTCGCAACCTGGATTGCGAGGTGGGCTGACGCCCCGAAGCCAAACAATCCAAGCCGCTCACCGGGCTTGATGCCGCTCATCCGCAGCGAACGAAATCCGATGATGCCTGCGCACATGAGCGGCGCCGCCTGCTCGCTTGTGAACACGCGAGGAATCGAATAAACGAAGTTGCCAGGCGCCTTGATATATTCCGCGTATCCGCCGTCGACATCATAGCCCGTGAACAGCGCTCTCTCACAAAGGTTTTCGTCTCCGCTACTGCACCATGCGCACTCTCCGCACGCCCGGTGAAGCCATGCTACGCCGACTCGCTCGCCAATGGTGCGGCCGGAAACCTCGCGTCCCATCCTTTCAACGACTCCGATCACCTGATGACCGGGCGTAAGAGGGGATCTCTTTGGAGGGAGCTCGCCTTCGATGACGTGGAGGTCCGTATGGCACAATCCGCAGGCATCGACCTGGATGAGCACATCAGGATCGTCGGGTTGGGGAACCCCAACATCACGCTCTTTGAGAGGGTTATCCTCAATGCGTTGCGTCGATGTCAACTGCATTGTTTTCATTGCGCGGAGAGGAAATCTCGAGTCAATTGATCCTGAGGCGCCGGAGCGTGTTTTATAGATATAGACGGATTATTCGAAGAAATATTGAACCGTGATCCTAGTCAGAATAGACAAAGTGCGTCACCTTCGGTCGATCAGGGCCGGTATGGAAAGAATAAACTCGTTCCTCGATCGCTTTGTCCGCGATCGTCACGCGTTCATGTTGCCGCATGTGTTCGGCCCACGATTCCACGATAAACGTTTCGACATGTCTCTCCGGATCGGCAACATCCCTGAATACACCCCATTGGACTGCTCCATCCCGCTTGCGAATCTTACCGAGCTCGTGGACTGCCTCTGAAAACTCACGCACCTTCTTCTCTTGAATTCTGTACTCCACCGTCACCATAACAGGCCCACGATCCGGATGAGGCTCAAACGCGATCACGGGCTCCCGCCAGTGCATTGACGGTGTCAGATCCTCCCCACCGCCGGTGTTCAGCCGGTAGCGCAGGGTGAGCGCCAACCCGGCGATCAACCCGACTGCCGCGATGGCGAGTGTATATGACATCCCGACCCGGCTTCCGGCGAACCCCCACAGTCCGCCTCCGGCCGCGAAGCTGCCCATGAAGACCAGCAGGTAGACCGACGTCGATCTCGCCCTGACCCATGAGGGAGACGCCGTGAGAGCGGCGGTATTCAAACTTGACATCATTGCCATCCATGCGATCCCCCCGATGAACATTGCAGCGGCCACGGGGAGAAACATCCGGACGAAGCCCAGCGTCGTGAGCAACCCGGCAAACAAAACCGTTGCCGCCTCAATAAGATTGTTCACCGGAACCCGCTGCCGGAGGTACGCAAGAATCGCCGCGCCGATGACGGCCCCTGTCCCGAACGATCCGATCAGCATGCCGAATTGAAGCGGGCTAAGCTCCATTTCATGGCGTGCGATAAACGGAAGCGTAGCCCACATGGCGCTTGCGAAGATCATGAACGCTGCCGTACGGATGAGAACGGCCTGGAGGGGCGGAGAATAACGGACGTAACGCAGACCTGCGCGCATCGCGCCGGCAATTCGTTCCGCAGGAAGAATACTCTCATGGTGTTCGCGCCGCCAGCTCAGGAGGACGACGATGACGCCGACAAACGAGAGGGCGTTCAGGAGGAATGCCGCCCAGGGTCCGAACCCGGCAATGACAAGCCCGCCAACCGCAGGGCCGATCGCGCGAGCCACATTAAACCCGACACTTCCAAGCGTAATCGCCGAAGGGAGCTCGGAAGGGGGAACGAGATCGGGGATCGAGGCCTGCCATGCAGGCCCGTTCACTGCCGCGCCGACGCTTAGGAGAAACGAAAGCAGGAGAAGCAAACCGGGTGTGACACCCCCGGTCAGTGTAAGGAACCCCAGCACGACCGCGCTTACCATCATCCAGCTCTGCGTAAAGATCAAGATACGCCGCCGGTCGAGAATGTCGGCAAGGGCGCCGGCAGGGAGCGCGAGGAGGAACATCGGCAATGCAACAGCGGTCTCGAGGAGACCCACGAGTACGGGCGAAGTCGTCAATGTGGTCATCAGCCATCCCTCACCCACCTCCTGCATCCACGTCCCGATATTCGAAACCACGGAAGCAATCCACAACGCCCGGAACAATGGCTGACGGAGGGGACCCAGCGCCGATGTCCGGGAGGCTTTCTGACTTTGCGCAGCGTGATTTGACATGAGCGAAAATGTAGAGATTCCCCGCCAATAAACAAACTATTTTGTTCTTGTATAATTCGGATGGTCTGTGTAAATTAGGTCGCCGACTGTCCCGATCTACTCTTGTTAAATCACGCGGAGGCGAGAAGGGAGAACCATCATGCCAGTACTGAACAAGTATACGCCCGGCTCATTTTGCCGGGTCGAACTGATGACCACAGATGCGAATGCGGCCAAAAGATTCTACACTCAGTTGTTCAACTGGGGGGTCGATGATATGCCCGTCGGCGACGGCACCATTTACCACATGCTCAAACTCAAGGACAATAGTGTCGGCGGGATGTATCAGCAAAGGAAGGAACAAAAAAATGTCCCCTCACATTGGAATTGCTATGTTGCAGTCGACAATGTGGATGAGAGTGTGAAGAGGGTAGAGAGGCTCGGAGGAAAAACGATCATGCCGCCATTCGATGTGTTCGATGTCGGACGAATGTCGGCTGCCCAGGATCCCACCGGCGCTCAGATTTATCTCTGGCAAGCGAAGAATGTTCAACCCACCATTGTGATGGAGCCGGGCGCAGTGTGCTGGAACGAGCTGGGTACAACCGACGAGAAATCCGCCTCTAATTTTTACACACAGCTATTCGGCTGGGGAACCAAACCGATTCCCAGTACTCTGCCCTATACAGTTTTCTCGAATCGTGGTACGGATATTGGAGGCATGTACACATTGACCGAGCAGATGAAGGGTGTGCCGCCGCACTGGCTGCCTTACTTCAATGTCACTGACTGCGATGCCACCGATCGGAAAGTGACGTCGCTCGGCGGCAAACAGGTTCTTCCACCCACTGATATTCCGAACACAGGCCGCTTTGCCTACGAGCGGGATCCGCAGGGTGCGATGTTTGCAATCATCAAGCTGAATCCGCGGCCCTGAAGAGGAACGTCGAGCAGTCGCCGGCCGGAGGCCTCGGTACCGGGATGTATCTCCACAGCGGAGAGGTCTACGGGCGGAGAGATCTGTACGAGGAGGTATGTCTACGGGGCGGTATCTGCAGTCGGAGGTATCACTAGCGGAGGTGTCCACAGGCGGAGGCATCACTAAGCGGACATATCTGCACGCAGAGGCATCTCGAACGG
>VBOC01000210.1 GCA_005877655.1 Ignavibacteria bacterium | reverse complement strand
TAGACGGCGCGAGCATAAATCCGTTTGCCGCTGTTAATAACAAATACCGCCTCGTTCAACCTATTCGTTCCCGCCCACCCCTCCGTCCGGCGGACGAGGTAGGCGTTGAGCGCCTGCTTCGCCTTCATCCCGAGCGGGAGGATCCGCTCCTTGCCCCCCTTCCCGAGTACCTTCACCGTATTGTTGCCCAGGTCGAGGCTGCCGAGGTCGAGCCCAACAAGCTCGTTGAGCCGCATCCCGGTCCCATATAACAGCTCGAGGATTGCTCTATCCCTTAAGCCCCGGACGGTCGAGGTGTCGGGGAGGTTCATCATTTTGTCGATCGACGGCTCATCAAGGAACACAGGCAGTTTCCTCGGCAGCCGCGGTGTGAGGACGTTCGATCCCGGATTATGGGCGATCACGTTCCGGCGAACCATGAAATCGAAAAAGGATCGCACCGACGAAAGTTTCCTGACGATGCTCTTCCTGCTCTTGCCCTTCTCAAGGAGGTCGCCCAGAAACAGCCGTATCGTAAGATGGTCGATCTCGGCCGGATTGATTCGCTCGGTCGAAAAATGGCGCACGAGGAATTCATGAAACTGCGACAGATCGCCGCCGTAGGCCGCGACGGTGTGAGGCGAATAGTTCTTCACCCCCTCAAGATTCTTCGTGAATTCCCGGATCTCATGCTTTAGAGTCGCCGCGTTCATCACGCAACCGCCACGGCTTCCTCTTCTTTGGCGATTTCAGCTTTGCAGGCCGGGCATTTCAGGTATTCACCCCGCTTTTGGGAAAACTTTGCGACCATGTAAGGTGACCCGCACGTATCGCATTTTCGGCTGAGCGGCTTGTCCCAGGAGGCAAAATCACACTCCGGATACCGCGAGCAGCCATAGAAGGTCCGTTTACGCTTGGTCTTCCGCTCGATCACTTCTCCCTCTGTGCATTTCGGGCATTTGACGCCTGTCGAAATCGGCTTTGTGTTCTTGCAGCGGGGATAATTCGAGCAGCCGAGAAATGTGCCGAACTTGCTTGCGCGGACGAGCATCTCGCCCCCGCACAGCTCGCATTTCAACCCGGCGAGGTGCTGCTGCTTCTCCTGATCCTCGGGAAGCGGTTTTGTATTCTTGCACGAGGGGTACCCGCTGCACGCCATGAACCGGCCGTTGCGCCCCCACTTGATGATCATCCGCTTGCCGCAGAGTTCGCAGACCTCTTCGGTTACGCTTTGCATCGACTTCTTGATGGCGGAAGCATTGCGGGAGACTTTCTCGAGCGATTCGTTGAACGGCCCGTAAAAATCGCCCAGGACTGTCGCATAGTCGCTCTCGCCCGAGGCGATCGTGTCGAGCTCCTCCTCCATCTTCGCAGTAAACCTCACGTTGAAAATGTGGGGGAAATGAGCGGTGAGAAGCTTGTTAACCTCGATCCCGAGCTCCAGCGCGTACAGCTTCCGGTCGCGCTGTTCGACATACTTTCTGTCGATGATTGTACCGACGATCTGCGCATAGGTACTCGGCCGCCCGATACCGAGCGCCTCGAGGGTTTTCACGAGGCTGCTCTCGGTGTAACGTGGCGGGGGTGAAGTCTCATGCCTGTGGGGTATGATATTCGACACCCGTAACGCCTGTCCGGCGGCAAGGTCTGCGGGGAGTTTCTCGTCCGCCACTTCCGGATCTTCGTCCTCTGCCGCGGGCTCACGGTCAGAGGCGTCGTCGTAAACCTGGAGAAATCCTCTGAACTTGTAAATCGATGAGACTGCCTTGAACACAAAGGGTCCGCCCACGATCAGGACCGTCGTGGTTTCGAGAACCGCCGCTTCCATCTGACAGGCGATGAACCGGTTCCAGATCAACTCGTACAGATTAAAAAGCTCCTTGTCGAGGTATTTCTTCACATTCTTGGGCGAATACTTCACCGACGTCGGGCGGATTGCCTCATGCGCATCCTGGGACGTCTTTTTCTTCTTATAGACCTGGGGGTGCTTCGGCAGGTACTCCTTGCCGTAATTATTAAAAATATACTCGCGCGCTTCGGCAACCGCATCCTCGCTCAGACGGGTCGAGTCCGTTCTCATGTAGGTGATCAGCCCGACCACTTCACTGCCGATTTCGACTCCTTCGTAAAGTTTCTGGGCCAGCTTCATGGTCCTCGATGCAGAGAGCCGGAGCTTGCGCGATGCTTCCTGCTGCAGCGTGCTGGTGATGAATGGCGGCAGCGGGTTTCTCCTCGTATCTCTCTTCTGAACGCTTTCAATGCTGAACGACTGCTTCTTGATATCATCGATGTACTTGTGCGCCTCGGATTCGGAGGGGATATACATGAACTTATCGGCACCCCCTTTGTGGTGAATCTCCGCGAGGTTCTCCTTCGAAGGCACGTACAATTCCTTGCCGCCGATCTTCACGAGCTTCGCGTAAAACGAATTGCTGCTCTGTGAAGCGAACTCCCCGATGATCGACCAGTACTCGGTCGGGACAAACGATTTGATCTGCTCTTCACGTTCGCAAATCAGGCGCAGGGCCACGGATTGGACGCGCCCCGCGGAGAGCCCGTAAAAAATGGTCTTCCAGACAAAGGGGCTGACTTTATAGCCGACAATCCGGTCCATCACCCGGCGGGCGCGCTGGCTCGCGACGAGATTCTCATCGATCCGTTTCGGCTCCTTCATCGCCTGCGCAATTCCTTTTTCTGTAATCTCGTGAAAGAGAACACGGTAAATGTTCTCTTTCTCGTTGGAAATCTCCTCTGCGATATCGGCCGCGATCGCCTCGCCTTCCCGGTCAGGGTCGGTTGCAAGGTATACGCTGGACGCCTGGGCGGCGGCGTCGCGCAATTCCCTGATCGTCTCCTCCTTGCCGGCTATCGGTTCAAATGTCGGTGTGAATCCGTCCTCAATATCGACGCCGAGGTTGCTCTTCGGCAGGTTCTTAATATGACCCACCGATGCCTTCACGACATAGTCCCTGCCGAGGTATCGGTTGATCGTCTTGGCTTTCGCCGGCGATTCCACGATAATCAGTGATTTACTCATCCATGTCCCTTTCTGAGACCATCGTCTCAACAGCAGATGCGCAGATAGGCGTCTTCGAGGCGCGTCATCTGCCGCTTCTCACTCTCCCGTTTGTCGTCGTAATCCAACAAATGCAGCACGCCGTGAATGACGAGGCGCGCCACTTCATTCCTGAATGTGACTCCGTACCGGCGCGCCTGCCGCCGGGCGCGGTCCACGTTCACGTAGACTTCACCCTCCAGCAGATCGTCCGGCAGGTCGCTCAGCGGAAAGCTCAAAACATCCGTCGTCCGCCGGCGCTTGAGGTATGCTGCGTTCATCCGAATCATCGAGCGATCGTTAATATAGATAATGGCGATATGGGCTCTCCTCCGTCGCTCTCTTGTAAGAACACGCCTGGCGATCCTGATAGTTTCTTCGCGCGCAAGCGGAGGCCGCGAAGCGGCGGTGTAGACCCCGATCCGGATCACGGGCGTTTTCTCCTGGTGCCGGTTTTCGCCTCGGGCAGGAGCGATTCGGTGAGCGAGAGGGCGATCCCCGAGAGCATAATCTCGGGCCCAAGCTGGGTGAAGTCGCCGGAAAGAATTTGCCGGTCGACATTGGCGTAGAGCGAGCAGCCGCCCTCTTTCTCGACGATCAGCCCCGAGAGCTTGCCCTGATGTTCCCCGATAAAGGTCACTTCGTTGAGCATCTCGCTCACCACAAAACCCGAGCAAAAATGGAGCTGAAGGTGGGCGCTCGGCGTATAGACCGAGACCAGGTTGCCGCGGCGCTTCCCGATCGGCAGATCGGGGTAGATTTCAAGAGCGAGCTTCCGCCCCATCCCCTTGCTCCCCAGCTGATATCGAATATTGTTTCCTTTATGCTTCGCCGGGACTCCGAGAACCTTGCTGAGCTTCTTGAAGTCGCTTTCCTTAAAGGCAAACGCCATTCCGGTCTTCCGTCCTGTTCTTCAATAAAAACCCCGACTGTTCACCTCTCACTCGGTGAACACCCGGGGGAGTGCCGCTCCGCGTGGATCGGTTTTTATGTGACCACCACAACGTTGTGAGCCTGAAGCCCTTTTTTTCCCTGTTCAACTTCAAACTGAACCATCATTCCCTCTTTCAGCGACTTAAACTCACTCTCCGCCGCGCAAATATAACAGGTGCATGCTATCAATGTCAAGTATCGGTGTATTACACATCGATCTCCATGCCTTCGGCTGCGGCGATGCAATCGAACGTATAGTGGCGATTGCGGATTTCCTTCCGGCACTTTTTCAGGATGTCGTCGACTTTTTCGTCACTATGGGCCGGGTCGTGATGGAACAGAACGAGCCTCTTGACTTTGCCTTCCGCTGCGACCTTGAGCGTGAACAGGTAGTGAGAATGGCCCCATCCCACACGGTCGACATATTCCTCGGGCGTGTAGGTCGCGTCATGAATGAGCACGTCCGCCCCCTCGACAAAATCGAAGATCCGCTGATTCGGGTCGCCGGTGGAGCGTAGAAACTTGTCGACGATGACCTTTTCAACGTTTCTGATTGACTGGGCGACCCGGCGGTCAAACGGCTCGTTGTCGCTGATATAGACGATCGTCTTCCCCTTGTGCGTAATCCTGTAGCCGATGGCAAAGGTGGGGTGGTTCACAAAGATCGTCCGGACGTGGGCGTCGAACACATGGAACTCCTCTTCCCCCACTTTCAGGAAATTAAGCGTCGCTTTCAGTTCATTGAGCTGGACGGGAAAATAGACCATGTTCATCTGGTCCGAAATCATCTTCTGCAGCGAGACCTTTTCGGTTTCCCCGCCGATGATGGTGAGCTCGTTCCCCGATATGAACGCCGGCTTGAAGAACGGAAACCCCTGGATGTGGTCCCAGTGGAGGTGGGAGATCATGAGATACGCGTTGATCGATTCCCCATTTTCGATCAGCCGCTCTCCGAGGTTCCTGATGCCGGTGCCCGCATCGAGGATGATCAGCTCGTCATTGGCGAGCCTCAATTCGACGCAGGGTGTATTTCCGCCGTACCGGACGGTCTGTTTTCCCGGCGTGGAAATAGACCCGCGCGTTCCCCAGAACGTCAGGCGCATCGTCGGCAGAGTACAATCATTATTGTCCGCTTTCCGGATATCGGGGGCACCTTCATCTTTGCGACGACCGGAATCCTTGCCTCATCGTTGCTGAACCACCCCTCGAATGCTCCGGTCAGCCCGAAGATTCCGACGAAGTCGGCATCGCCTTCAAAGTGAATGAGGTCGATCGGATAGCTGACTGCATCGATCTGTTCCTTCGCCCTCTCTCACGAGAATCGGATGATCGTTTTCGCCTTCTTCTCGTTCACGAGCGTGGGTATCACTTCGGTCCGGTTCATCATCAGATTCTTTCGGGCAAAAAACAAAAGCGAGAGCCCGTCCTGAAAGAGCGTGTCGAGCCGGAGGGTATCCCTCCTGACAACGCGCTCGCTGCCCGCCACCCCCTGCTTGATGAAGACGCGATGATTCGGGTAATCGTAGGAGTACTCATGCGTCACCCAGACAGCGTCGTCTTTTCTCCGGCTCCGGAACCACGTTGAATAATTCCCCTCGGCGATGTGATCGTCGTACACGGCATGGAGGTTAACGAAGGGGACTCCCTTGTAGGAATCGATGTGCGCGGTCGCCGTATAAACCGACTCGCGGTCCGCCAGTTCCTTCTTCAGTAGCGCGATCCGGACCTGGCCGATGTTAAGAGGACCGAAACTTACGTTGTACGTCAACTCCTCCCCTGCCTGAAAAACCGAATCATCGGCGGCAGGCAGCGCCTCTGAAAGGCTGCGAGCAAGAAGAAGGGCGGCCGCTGAGGATAGCGCCCGCCTCACCCCTCGAACTTCGAATGTCAACGCTGTGCCGGAAGAAATGCGATACCGGCGGTTATCGGATGCCCGCGATTTTCTCAGCCTCGGGGAAGAGCGTCAGCGCCTTTTGAAATTGCGCGTCGTCTCCCTTCTGCCATACCCTCCAGAGACCCTCATTCCCCCAGATCGATCGGGCGAATTCACCTTTCAGCCGCGCCTTGATGACGGGCTCATCCTTCGCCCATTGCGCGGGATCGATCGCGACCCCGTGTTTTTTGGCTTCCGACTCAAACTGCCGGACGACTTCATCCTTGACGGTGAAGTCGCCGACGAATCGCTTTACATCCTTGCCGTAGTCGGCATGGATGCCCTTGCCGTGCTCGTCCATATAGCGGAGGGCAAAGTTGCGGAAGCCGACTTTGCTCTGAATCTGCACATACTGGGTAGACGCTTTTTCGCTCTTTATAATATAGTCCGGCGTGATGCCCCCTCCGCCGAACACGGGCCGGCCCCCCGATGTCTTGAAGACAGGCCTCGTCGAGTCTTTTTCGTCCTTTGCGAGCCCCTCCTTGACATAATCCTCAATATCTTTCCCGTACGGCCTCTGGATCAACCTTCCGGAAGGCGTGTAATAGCGGGCAATCGTGAGACGGAAGGCAGATTTATCGGGGAGGTCGATCTGGCGTTGCACGAGTCCCTTCCCGAAGCTTGTTTCGCCGACAATCAGGCCCCGGTCCCAATCCTGGACCGCGCCGGAAACGATCTCGCTGGCTGAGGCCGATCCGTGGTTAATAAGCACGATCAGGGAGACATCCGAATCCCCCCCTCCGGCGCTGGTATACTCTTCGTTGAACTCCGGCCTGCGCCCTTTCGTATAGACAACCTTTCTCCCCTTCGGAAGCAGTTCGTCCGCCAATTTGTAGGCCTGTTCAAGATATCCGCCCGGGTTGTTCCGGAGATCGACGATCAACCGCTTCATCCCCTGACCTTTGAGCTTTTGCAGGGCAGTCACAAATTCATCATGGGTGGTCGATGCGAAACGATTGACGCTCACATAGCCGATATCGTCTTTGACCATATACGAGACATCGACGCTGTAGAGCGGAATCTTGTCGCGCGTGATATCGAAATCGATAAGGTCCTTTTCGCCCGCCCGTGCAATCGCGACTTTCACATGGGTCCCTTTCGGGCCGCGTAATTTTTTCGGCACGTCTTCCCGCTTGATTCCCACCGATGAGGAATCGTCAATCCGGACTATCTTGTCGCCGGACAGGATGCCCAGCGCCTCGCTGGGCCCCCCGGCGACAGGGGCGACAACGATGAGCGTGTCGCCGAGAACATCGTACTCGACGCCGATCCCTTCAAAACTTCCTTGGAAATCTTCATTGATCTTTGGAAGTTCCTTGGCCGGGATATAGACGGAGTGAGGGTCCAGATTGCCGAGCATGCCGTGAATTGCGGCTTCGACGAGCTTTTGGGTGTCGATTTCGTCAACATAATACTTCTCTGTCAGGCTCAACACATCTTTGAATTTGTTGAGCTGTTCGAAAATGTTTTCGCCGGAGATAACATTGTTGATCTGCACCCCCAGAAAGAGGGCCAGAAGAAACACGCCGCTCACGGTCACGAATGAAAATCTCTTCTTCATAAATGTCCTTTTTCGTGAAAAATCGCCATAAAAAGTATATTTAAAAATGGCACGAAAGTCAAATACCCCTTGACGGGGCTTACCGGACCGGTTTCCATCTCTTGACAACCGATCGATGGAACAGGAGGGCCGTCAACCCGTTGAGGAACCAGAGCAGGCAGACGCCGGGATATCCCGTCTGGCGGTACCGCCTCGGCGACTCGAAGACGGTGAGTCCTCGGGCGAAATACACCTTTCCGACGTGCCTTAGCCGGACGAACAATTCATAATCTTCCCCGGCTGCCATCTTCGTGTTATATCCGCCGATTCGCAGAAACATTTCCTTTCTGATCACATGGCATTCGCCCCGCCCCATCCCCATGCCGGAGGCATTCAGGACGCGGCAGTACCAATTAAAACAACGATGAAACACGCGGTCGACGTTCCCTTCCTCCTCCGGATAGATCCGCACATTGCACGTCGCCGCAGAAAAGCGCTCGTCGGAGATCGCGCGGGCCATGTGAGAAAAGAAGAGATCGGGGTCTCCGATCCTGACGTCGGCATTAAAAA